>NZ_JBQZXC010000007.1:0-55192 GCF_053555815.1 Shigella sp. SIG6
GATTAGTCATTGCTGATTTAGCCGGTGAAAGTGAAGATCCACGTTCGGTTTGTGAACATTATTATTCTTTAATCTCACAATATCGGGAAATTCACTGGGTTTTCATGGTGTCACGCTCCTGGTATTCCCAGGCTGTAGAACTGCTCATGTGCCCTACGGCGACGTTATTGTCTGATGTTGAACCCATTGAGAATCTGGTCAAGACCGTACGTTCCGGCAATACGCACGCAGAGCGTATCAGCGCCATGCTGACCTCTCCGGCAATGACTGAAACTCATGATTTTAGCTATCGCTCCGTCATTCTCACTCTTTCAGAGCGCAAGGTACTGCGGCTATTAGGTAAAGGATGGGGCATCAACCAGATAGCTTCATTGCTTAAGAAAAGTAATAAAACTATCAGCGCCCAAAAAAACAGTGCGATGCGTCGACTGGCAATTCACAGCAACGCTGAAATGTATGCATGGATAAATAGCGCGCAGGGTGCAAGAGAACTTAACTTGCCTTCTGTTTATGGAGATGCCGCAGAATGGAACACAGCCGAATTAAGAAGAGAAATGTCGCACTCATAGAAAAATGCGTCATGAGTAGTATCGGTATTGAGAGTTTATTCAGAAAGTTTGCGGGCACCCCTTATAAGCTCCATACCTATACCAGTCAGGAGTCATTTCAGGATGCCATGTCGCGGATCTTGTTTGCGGCGGTCATTTTTTCTTTTTCTGCCATGAGAAGTGAGCGCAGAGAGGGATTATCTTGCCTGACTGAGCTGGCGATTAAGTTTCCGCGTACCCGGCGTTTAGTTATTGCGGATGATGATATTGAAGCTCGGCTGATTGGTTCATTGTCGCCATTACCGCTGGACGGTGTATTAAGTAAAGCGTCAACGCTGGAGATTTTTCATCAGGAACTCTTTTTGTCATTAAATGGTGTACGTCAGGCGACCGACCGACTGAACAATCAGTGGTACATTAACCAAAGCCGGACGTTAAGCCCGACGGAGAGAGAAATATTGCGCTTTATGTCGCGTGGCTACTCAATGACACAAATTGCCGAGCAGCTTAAACGTAATATCAAAACGATCCGAGCGCATAAATTTAATGTGATGTCGAAACTGGGTGTCAGTTCTGATGCAGGGTTGTTGGAGGCCGCAGATATTCTGTTATGTATGCGGCATTGCGAAGCAAGTAATGTGTTGCATCCCTATTAATCCGCATGATGCCGGGTTTACTTCCCCGGCAGTGCTTTCATTTCAGCGTACAATAGCCACATTGCTGCACATCCGGTAAGCGATAACGCTGGCAGCAAGTGCGGCGCACCAGCAGGCCGTCGCGCAGTACCACGGTACGCCAGAGTGGATTATCTTCACCGTTCGTGAGCGTTTTCTCAAAAAAGAGGGCATGGCGCAGCGATTCAACAGTAGCCTCGCCGAGCAGTTGCTTCATCTCAGTGAGATACCAGTTGATCAAATAACCGGTATTACTCCAGATAAGTTTGCCGTTGATCTCTCCGGTCGCTTCTAGTGCTTGCACAACCGGAACCAGCGCCTGGCTGATTAACGTTTCCATTCGCTGCTGCGGCGAATGTGGTGTTGCGTTTTTATCTTCACACACATCGACCCAGAAACAGGCGACGCGTCCGGTTTCGTGAAACTCAGCATGGAAATGTTCCGGCGACACATCTAATGCTTTTTCCTGCGTCAGTAGCGCCAGCATTAATGGTGGCACCATCAGGCCGATATACCATTGTGCCCATAGTGAGATCAGCGGTTTGTTCTCGCGGATCATCGTTGGTTGGTTGCGATAGATATGATCGGAATAGACCGCCAGTAGAGAACTTAGCGCATTCGGTGATGACCATTGCGCCAGCGTCATGGCGTTAAGCGGAGCGGGTTCATCCAGGCGGATAAACTCCAGCAAATGTTCACGATGTTTGGCGATCATCGCCCGTACGGCTTGTGCAAGCCCAGCATCCTGCGGCTGGAGATGCGTTCGCCAGATGACATCTTCATAGAGCGGTGCGGAACGATAGGCCATAATCGTGATAGTAATCTAAATGATAATGATTGCTAATCCTAGCGATAGGTTTACTCGATAGCAAGGGATTTCTCTGGCTTGCAAATGATAAAAATTATCATATGATATTGGTTTTCATTATCAATGAAAGAGATGAAACCATGTTGCAACGTACGCTGGGCAGTGGCTGGGGAGTGTTGCTGCCGGGATTGCTGATTGCAGGGCTGATGTATGCGGATTTATCGCCGGATCAGTGGCGGATTGTCATTCTGATGGGATTAGTATTGACGCCGGTGATGCTGTATCACAAACAGTTGCGGCATTACATTTTGCTACCATCGTGCCTGGCGCTTATTGCTGGCATCATGCTGATGATAATGAATTTGAATCAGGGATGACAAAACAGGGAAGAAACAAGAAAGGAAGTAAAGATAATTGGTGCGAGGGGGGGGACTTGAACCCCCACGTCCGTAAGGACACTAACACCTGAAGCTAGCGCGTCTACCAATTCCGCCACCTTCGCACAGTCATCTTACTTTTTTTGATATCGCCTCGTTTGGTGCGAGGGGGGGGACTTGAACCCCCACGTCCGTAAGAACACTAACACCTGAAGCTAGCGCGTCTACCAATTCCGCCACCTTCGCCCAGTGCGAGCAATATCAACGTGGTTTTTGGTGCGAGGGGGGGGACTTGAACCCCCACGTCCGTAAGGACACTAACACCTGAAGCTAGCGCGTCTACCAATTCCGCCACCTTCGCATACCATCAATTCTTAAAAAGAATTGCTACCACGGAGGCGCATTCTAGTGGTTTTCAGCTTTTCGTCAATAGTTAATTATCGCCTGATGTGTAATTGCTGGAAAAATGTCCATCAGGAAACTAGCGTGCAGGTTTGGTAGGCATGCGGGGGCAGATGCCAGATGCGACGCTGGCGCGTCTTATCTGGCCTACGAAGGGCTAACGTGCAGGTTTTGTAGGTCGGATAAGGCGTTCACGCCGCATCCGACACGGTATGCGGCGACAGATATCAGATACTCAACCTTTCTTCGCCTGGCGGGTCATAATGGCGCGATATACCTTGAAGCGCCCGGTTTGCGCGATAACTTCATGGAAGCCAAATGTCTCATCCAGCACGTCCGGGTAAGGCAGGAAGGCGTTCGCTACAATTCGCAGCTCGCCGCCGCTATTAAGATGACGCACCGCGCCGCGAATCAGCGTTTGCGCCGCATCCAGGCTGGTTTGCATCCCATCGTGGAACGGCGGGTTGGAGATGATCATATCAAAACGACCTTTCACCTCGGAAAAGACGTTGCTGGCAAAGACTTCACCTTCAACACCGTTGGCTGCAAGTGTTGCGCGGCTGGCTTCTACCGCCGGGGCAGAGACATCGCACAAGGTGAGACGAATTTTCGGCGAATGGCGCGCAAAGGCAACTGAAAGTACACCCGCGCCACAGCCGACATCCAGCACTTTACCTTTCGTGTGCGGAGTTAACGTCGAGAGCAGCAACTGGCTACCGACATCCAGACCGTCGCGGCTAAACACGCCAGGCAGCGTTTTGACCGTCAGGCCATCGACGCTGTATTCGCCCCAGAATTTATCCGCATCAAATACTGGCTGTTTTTCCAGACGACCAAAATAGAGGCCACAGCGACGAGCGCTGTCGACTTTATTCAACGGCGCATAATCTGCCAGCATCTGCTCAGCGCTGCGCACGCCGCTGCGGTTCTCGCCAACGACAAAAATATCTGTCCCCACTGGCAGCAGAGAAAGTAAATTCATCAACTGGAACTGGGCTTCCGGTTTGTTCTTCGGCCAGTAGTAAATCAGCGTATCGCAATCTGCGACATCATTCGCCGTGGCGACCAGACTAAAACGGGCGTTATCCCCCATCTGGCAGCTTAACACCTGCCAATGGTGGAATTGCTGGGTATGAGCACGGCTGGCCGCGGTATCTAAACGCGCGGGCAGGTCATCCTGTAAGTCTCCGGCAAACAGAATACGGCTTTGTTCGAAATCATCACTGTGACGCAGCAAGACTTCACTTGCCGGGGTAAATGCAGACATGGAATGCTCCTCAATTGATACTGGCGGCGATTATAGCCATATGTTGGCGCGGTATCGACGAATTTGCTATATTTGCGCCCCTGACAACAGGAGCGATTCGCTATGACATCCCGACGAGACTGGCAGTTACAGCAACTGGGCATTACCCAGTGGTCGCTGCGTCGCCCTGGCGCGTTGCAGGGGGAGATTGCCATTGCGAGCCCGGCACACGTCCGTCTGGTGATGGTGGCAAACGATCTTCCCGCCCTGACTGATCCTTTAGTGAGCGATGTTCTGCGCGCATTAACCGTCAGCCCCGATCAAGTGCTGCAACTGACGCCAGAAAAAATCGCGATGCTGCCGCAAGGCAGTCGCTGCAACAGCTGGCGGTTGGGTACTGACGAACCGCTATCATTGGAAGGCGCTCAGGTGGCATCACCGGCGCTCACCGAATTACGGGCAAACCCAACGGCACGCGCCGCGTTATGGCAACAAATTTGCACATATGAACACGATTTCTTCCCTCGAAACGACTGATTTACCAGCGGCTTACCACATTGAACAACGCGCCCACGCCTTTCCGTGGAGTGAAAAAACCTTTGCCAGCAACCAGGGCGAGCGTTATCTCAACTTTCAGTTAACGCAAAACGGCAAAATGGCGGCGTTTGCGATTACGCAAGTGGTGCTGGATGAAGCTACATTGTTCAATATTGCGGTCGATCCCGACTATCAGCGTCAGGGGCTGGGTAGGGCGCTGCTGGAACATCTGATCGACGAACTGGAAAAACGCGGCGTGGCGACACTATGGCTGGAAGTCCGTGCCTCAAATGCTGCCGCCATTGCCCTGTACGAAAGTTTAGGCTTTAACGAGGCGACGATTCGCCGCAATTACTACCCCACCACGGACGGTCGCGAAGACGCCATCATCATGGCGTTGCCAATCAGTATGTAAGACAAGGTGGAATAATGAAGTGGGACTGGATTTTCTTTGATGCCGATGAAACGCTGTTTACCTTTGACTCATTCACCGGCCTGCAGCGGATGTTTCTTGATTACAGCGTCACCTTTACCGCTGAAGATTTTCAGGACTATCAGGCCGTTAACAAGCCACTGTGGGTGGATTATCAAAACGGCGCGATCACTTCATTACAGCTTCAGCACGGGCGTTTCGAGAGCTGGGCCGAACGGCTGAAAGTTGAAGCAGGCTTGCTTAACGATGCCTTTATTAATGCGATGGCGGAAATCTGTACGCCGTTGCCGGGCGCGGTTTCTCTGCTTAACGCCATTCGTGGCAACGCTAAAATCGGCATCATCACCAACGGTTTTAGCGCCTTGCAGCAAGTGCGTCTGGAACGGACGGGCCTGCGTGATTACTTCGATTTGCTGGTGATTTCCGAAGAAGTTGGCGTTGCCAAACCGAATAAGAAAATTTTCGATTATGCGCTGGAACAGGCGGGCAATCCTGACCGTTCACGCGTGCTGATGGTTGGCGACACTGCCGAGTCCGATATTCTCGGTGGCATCAACGCCGGGCTTGCGACCTGCTGGCTGAATGCGCACAATCGCGAGCAACCAGAAGGCATCGCGCCCACCTGGACCGTTTCTTCGTTGCACGAACTGGAGCAGCTCCTGTGTAAACACTGATTGCCTCCCCCCCGTTGATGGGTAAAATAGCCGCAATTTTTCGTTTTCAACAAGCGCGGCGCGATGCCGCTTACTCAAGAAGAAAGAATTATGACGTTGTCTCCTTATTTGCAAGAGGTGGCGAAGCGCCGCACTTTTGCCATTATTTCTCACCCGGACGCCGGTAAAACTACCATCACCGAGAAGGTGCTGCTGTTCGGACAGGCCATTCAGACCGCCGGTACAGTAAAAGGCCGTGGTTCCAACCAGCACGCTAAGTCGGACTGGATGGAGATGGAAAAGCAGCGTGGGATCTCCATTACTACGTCTGTGATGCAGTTTCCGTATCACGATTGCCTGGTTAACCTGCTCGACACCCCGGGGCACGAAGACTTCTCGGAAGATACCTATCGTACCCTGACGGCGGTGGACTGCTGCCTGATGGTTATCGACGCCGCAAAAGGTGTTGAAGATCGTACCCGTAAGCTGATGGAAGTTACCCGTCTGCGCGACACGCCGATCCTCACCTTTATGAACAAACTTGACCGTGATATCCGCGACCCGATGGAACTGCTCGATGAAGTTGAGAACGAGCTGAAAATTGGCTGCGCACCGATCACCTGGCCAATTGGCTGCGGCAAGCTGTTTAAAGGCGTTTACCACCTTTATAAAGATGAAACCTATCTCTATCAGAGCGGTAAAGGGCACACCATTCAGGAAGTCCGCATTGTTAAAGGGCTGAATAACCCGGATCTCGATGCTGCGGTTGGTGAAGATCTGGCACAGCAGCTGCGTGACGAACTGGAACTGGTTAAAGGCGCGTCTAACGAGTTCGACAAAGAGCTGTTCCTTGCGGGCGAAATCACTCCGGTATTCTTCGGTACTGCGCTGGGTAACTTCGGCGTTGATCATATGCTGAATGGCCTGGTGGAGTGGGCGCCTGCGCCGATGCCGCGTCAGACCGATACCCGTACCGTAGAAGCGAGCGAAGATAAATTTACCGGCTTCGTATTTAAAATTCAGGCCAACATGGACCCGAAACACCGCGACCGCGTGGCGTTTATGCGTGTGGTGTCCGGTAAATATGAAAAAGGCATGAAACTGCGCCAGGTGCGCACTGCGAAAGATGTGGTGATCTCCGACGCGCTGACCTTTATGGCGGGTGACCGTTCGCACGTTGAAGAAGCGTATCCGGGCGATATCCTCGGCCTGCACAACCACGGCACCATTCAGATCGGCGACACCTTTACCCAGGGTGAGATGATGAAGTTCACCGGTATTCCGAACTTCGCACCAGAACTGTTCCGTCGTATCCGCCTGAAAGATCCGCTGAAGCAAAAACAGCTGCTCAAAGGGCTGGTACAGCTTTCCGAAGAGGGCGCGGTGCAGGTGTTCCGTCCAATCTCCAACAACGATCTGATCGTTGGTGCGGTTGGTGTGCTGCAGTTTGATGTGGTGGTAGCGCGCCTGAAGAGCGAATACAACGTTGAAGCAGTGTATGAGTCAGTCAACGTTGCCACTGCCCGCTGGGTAGAATGTGCAGACGCGAAGAAATTCGAAGAGTTCAAGCGTAAGAACGAAAGCCAACTGGCGCTTGATGGCGGCGATAACCTCGCTTACATCGCTACCAGCATGGTCAACCTGCGCCTGGCACAGGAACGTTATCCGGACGTTCAGTTCCACCAGACCCGCGAGCATTAATTCTTGCCTCCAGGGCGCGGTAGCCGCTGCGCCCTGTCAATTTCCCTTCCTTATTAGCCGCTTACGGAATGTTCTTAAAACATTCACTTTTGCTTATGTTTTCGCTGATATCCCGAGCGGTTTCAAAATTGTGATCTATATTTAACAAAGTGATGACATTTCTGATGGCGTTAAATACCGTTCAATGCGTAGATATCAGTATCTAAAGCCGTCGATTGTCATTCTACCGATATTAATAACTGATTCAGAGGCTGTAATGGTCGTTATTCATCACCCATCGCTTTTGTGATGGCAACCATTGACTTTTGTAGAGGGTGAAGTCTCTCCCTATTCAGCAATGCAACCTCGTGTTGCTAGGCTCAAATTACGAGCAAACATACAGGAATAAATCGATGACTATGACAAGACTGAAGATTTCGAAAACTCTGCTGGCTGTAATGTTGACCTCTGCCGTCGCGACCGGCTCTGCCTACGCGGAAAACAACGCGCAGACTACCAATGAAAGCGCAGGGCAAAAAGTCGATAGCTCTATGAATAAAGTCGGTAATTTCATGGATGACAGCGCCATCACCGCGAAAGTGAAGGCGGCGCTGGTGGATCATGACAACATCAAGGGCACCGATATCTCTGTCAAAACCGATCAAAAAGTCGTGACCCTGAGCGGTTTCGTTGAAAGTCAGGCCCAGGCCGAAGAGGCAGTGAAAGTGGCGAAAGGCGTTGAAGGCGTGACCTCTGTCAGCGACAAACTGCACGTTCGCGACGCTAAAGAAGGCTCGGTGAAGGGCTACGCGGGTGACACCGCCACCACCAGTGAAATCAAAGCCAAACTGCTGGCGGACGATATCGTCCCTTCACGTAAAGTGAAAGTTGAAACCACCGATGGCGTGGTTCAGCTCTCCGGTACCGTAGATTCTCAGGCACAAAGTGACCGTGCTGAAAGTATCGCCAAAGCGGTAGATGGTGTGAAAAGCGTTAAAAATGATCTGAAAACTAAGTAATTCGTCGTAATTCGTCCTCCCGAACTTTGTCGGGAGGCGCGATGTGTACCACACTAAAAATATCGCATTGAGTGATTTTCACGCTCATATCAAGCGGTGACATTAACTATGGTAAAGGAGACGCTTATGTTTCGTTGGGGCATCATATTTCTGGTTATCGCGTTAATCGCCGCCGCACTTGGGTTTGGTGGTCTGGCCGGTACCGCTGCAGGCGCAGCTAAAATTGTCTTTGTCGTCGGGATTATTCTGTTCCTGGTGAGTTTGTTCATGGGCCGAAAACGACCCTAGATTTCAGACCATTAAGAAAATTTTATCCAAAGCCAGTCCAGCGGACTGGCTTTTGCGGTTTTAGCGAATAATAAATTGCGTTACTTTGTCTTTCTTTCACAACAAAAACAGGAAGGCAGAAGTGGGGCAGCGAATACCTGTAACGCTTGGTAATATTGCGCCGTTGTCGCTAAGGCCGTTCCAGCCTGGACGAATAGCTCTGGTGTGCGAAGGCGGCGGACAGCGTGGAATTTTCACGGCTGGCGTGCTGGATGAGTTTATGCGCGCGCAGTTTAATCCTTTCGATCTTTATCTCGGCACATCTGCCGGGGCGCAGAACCTCTCGGCGTTTATCTGCAATCAGCCCGGTTACGCGCGCAAAGTCATCATGCGCTATACCACAAAACGCGAATTTTTCGATCCATTGCGCTTTGTCCGTGGAGGAAATCTTATCGATCTCGACTGGCTGGTGGAGGCCACCGCAAGCCAGATGCCGTTGCAAATGGATACCGCCGCGCGGTTGTTTGACAGCGGCAAATCGTTTTATATGTGCGCCTGTCGTCAGGATGACTACGCGCCGAATTACTTTTTACCAACCAAACAAAACTGGCTGGATGTGATTCGCGCCTCCAGTGCGATACCTGGCTTTTATCGTAGCGGAGTGTCGCTGGAAGGCATTAACTACCTGGATGGCGGGATCAGTGATGCGATTCCGGTTAAAGAGGCGGCAAGGCAGGGCGCTAAAACGTTGGTCGTCATCCGCACTGTGCCGTCACAAATGTACTACACGCCGCAGTGGTTCAAACGCATGGAACGCTGGCTGGGTGACAGTAGCCTGCAGCCGCTGGTCAATCTGGTGCAGCATCATGAAACCAGCTATCGTGACATTCAGCAATTTATTGAGAAACCACCGGGCAAGCTGCGGATATCCGAAATTTATCCGCCGAAGCCATTACATAGTATCGCGCTTGGCAGTCGGATTCCGGCGCTGCGTGAAGACTATAAACTTGGGCGTTTATGCGGTCGTTATTTCCTCGCCACGGTTGGCAAGCTATTAACTGAAAAAGCGCCGCTTACCCGCCATCTGGTGCCAGTGGTGACGCCGGAATCGATTGTCATTCCGCCTGCGCCAGTCGCCAACGATACGCTGGTTGCCGAAGTGAGCGACGCTCCGCAGGCGAACGACCCGACATTTAACAATGAGGATCTGGCTTGATTTGCCGTTTTATCGACACTCACTGCCATTTTGATTTCCCGCCTTTTATTGGCGATGAAGAGGCCAGCCTGCAACGCGCGGCACAAGCGGGCGTAGGCAAGATCATTGTTCCGGCGACAGAGGCGGAAAATTTTGCCCGCGTGCAGGCGTTAGCGGAAAATTATCAACCGCTGTATGCCGCATTGGGCTTGCATCCTGGTATGTTGGAAAAACATAGCGATGTGTCTCTTGAGCAGCTACAGCAGGCGCTGGAAAGGCGTCCGGCGAAGGTGGTGGCGGTGGGGGAGATCGGTCTGGATCTCTTCGGCGACGATCCGCAATTTGAGAGGCAGCAGTGGTTACTCGACGAACAACTGAAACTGGCGAAACGCTACGATCTGCCGGTGATCCTGCATTCACGGCGCACGCACGACAAACTGGCGATGCATCTTAAACGCCACGATTTGCCACGTGCTGGTGTTGTCCACGGATTTTCTGGCAGCCAGCAACAGGCTGAACGGTTTGTACAGCTGGGCTACAAAATCGGCGTAGGCGGTACTATCACCTATCCACGCGCCAGTAAAACCCGCGATGTCATCGCAAAATTACCGCTGGCATCGTTGTTGCTGGAAACCGATGCGCCGGATATGCCGCTCAACGGTTTTCAGGGGCAGCCTAACCGCCCGGAACAGGCTGCCCGTGTGTTTGCCGTGCTTTGCGAGTTACGCCCGGAACCCGCGGATGAGATTGCCGAAGTGTTGCTTAATAACACGTATGCGGTGTTTAACGTTCGTGGGTAGTTTGCCCTTCGTAGGCAGCATCTGGCAGTCGGCGCATAATGCCTGATGCGACGCTTAACGCGTCTTATCATGCCTACAGGTTTGTGCCGAACCGTAGGCCGGATAAGGCGTTCACGCCGCATCCGGCAGTTGGCGCACAATGCCTGATGCGACGCTTGACGCGTCTTATCAGGCCTACAAGTCTGTGCCGAACCGTAGGCCGTATCCGGCATGTCACAAATAGAGCGCCGGAAATATCAACCGGCTCACCCCGCGCACCTTTAATGCATCAGCCAACGGCTCAACGTCTTCCGGCGTGGCGCTCGCCCAGCTTTGCGCCTCGCCATACACGCCGTGGGCATGAAACGCGTTCAGGCGAACCGGAACATCGCCAAGTCCCTTGATAAACGCCGCCAGTTCTTCGATGTGTTGCAAATAATCCACCTGGCCTGGGATCATCAGCAAACGCAGTTCCGCCAGCTTGCCGCGCTCTGCCAGCAAATAGATGCTGCGCTTAATCTGTTGATTATCGCGTCCGGTTAATTGTTGATGACATTCGCTACCCCATGCTTTGAGATCGAGCATTGCACCGTCACACACCGGGAGTAATTTTTCCCAGCCGCTTTCGCTCAACATACCGTTACTGTCCACCAGACAGGTGAGATGGCGCAGTTGCGGATCGTTTTTGATAGCAGTAAACAGCGCCACTACAAACGGCAGTTGGGTCGTGGCTTCGCCGCCGCTTACCGTTATCCCTTCAATAAACAGCACCGCTTTGCGCACATGGCTAAGCACTTCGTCCACGCTCATGGATTGCGCCATTGGTGTGGCATGTTGCGGACACATCTTCAGGCAGGTATCACATTGCTCGCAGACCACAGCGTTCCACACCACTTTGCCGTCAACAATCTGCAACGCCTGATGCGGACACTGTGGCACGCACTCCCCACAGTCATTGCAACGTCCCATCGTCCACGGATTGTGACAGTTTTTGCAGCGCAGATTGCAGCCCTGCAAAAACAGAGCCAGACGACTGCCTGGCCCGTCAACGCAGGAGAAGGGGATAATCTTACTGACTAAAGCGCATCTGCTGTTCATGGCTTATCACGCGCGGCTGGCGTTCCAGAATACGAGTGTTGCGTGCGGCTTCTTCGCCCAGCCAGGTGGTGTTGGTGCGTGAACCTTCGGCGCGATATTTTTCTAAATCCGACAAACGCACCATATAACCGGTAACGCGAACCAGATCGTTACCGCTGACATTGGTGGTAAATTCACGCATTCCGGCTTTAAAGGCACCGAGGCAAAGCTGTACCAGTGCCTGCGGGTTACGTTTGATGGTTTCGTCGAGCGTCAGAATGTCGCTGATGCCGGAATAATAATAAGCATGATGCGGGGCGACAGTTTGCAGATGGGTGATCGGATCTGGCTCATCGCCATACGGCAAACGCGCGCCCGGCGTGGTGCCGATATCGGAACTGATCCCCGACTGTGCGTGTAACATGGCGCGTTTTTGCCAGCCATATTTCACGGGGGTATTGGCGACAAACTCCGCCAGTTGCGTGCTGATGCGATAACCCACTTCATTTGCGGCGGCTTCTTTACCGTAGCGCGCGGCAATCCCTTCTTTCTCACACAGCAAGTTAACCGCTTCCGCCAGCCCATACATGCCAAACATTGGCACAAAACGTTCAGGGTTAATCAGCCCTTCTTTCACCAGGAAGCTATTCTCAAAGAAGTGTGATTGTTGATAGAGGAATTCACACCGCGCATCGATGATGGCGATCTGCTGCTGGCAGTAGTGCGGTAGAGTGCGCGTAAAGAAGTCATCCAGCGATTCGCTGCGCTCGGCAATGGCTTTCAGGTTAAGGCGTACCAGCGTGCTGCCACCACCCGCCAGCGGCAGTGAGTTGTAACAGCTCACAATCCCGTAGCCCCCTTTTGTGAAAATTTTATCATGCACCGGACCGTTGGCGATGTGCGGTTTGCTACATTCACAGATGTTCTTCGCCACTTCCAGCAGCAGGTCATCAGGGGTGATTTCAGGATCGTAGATAAAGGTCAGGTTCGGTGAAACCTGCGCGTCTGCACGTAAGATCGCGCGGGTAATGGGCGAATCAGACGGGCCGATATTGGCGTGCATAAAGGCATCTGGCAGGGTTCTGTCGAGGTAACGCCAGAAACGTTTTATTCGAACATCGATCTCGTTTTGTGTTAGAATTCTAACATGTGGTTGCAACAACGCATCCAGTTGCCCCAGGTAGACCGGCATCGATGTGACCGACGGTACGTGGTGGTAAAGAATGGTCAGCAGAGAGAGTGCGTCATCAAGATCTTTCGCGCCTTCCAGCTCCAGCCATTCGGAACCGTTCGCCAGAAAACGAGCGTAATCGGGTAAGACATAGCGCGGTTTGTACGGCGCATGACCTTCAAACATATCGCAGATTACACCTTCATCCAGCGCGCGGCGGGCTTCGGCAGGAAGCTGTGGGTAAGGCAGATTGTTTTCTGCTTCCAGTGCCAGAAAATGGCGCTTCTGCTCCGGGCTAAGCACTGGGCTGGTGACAATTTGCTGGCAACGTTGTTGCAGTGCATTTTCATGAGAAGTGGGCATCTTCTTTTCCTTTTATGCCGAAGGTGATGCGCCATTGTAAGAAGTTTCGTGATGTTCACTTTGATCCTGATGCGTTTGCCACCACTGACGCATTCATTTGAAAGTGAATTATTTGAACCAGATCGCATTACAGTGATGCAAACTTGTAAGTAGATTTCCTTAATTGTGATGTGTATCGAAGTGTGTTGCGGAGTAGATGTTAGAATACTAACAAACTCGCAAGGTGAATTTTATTGGCGACAAGCCAGGAGAATGAAATGACTGATCTGAAAGCAAGCAGCCTGCGTGCACTGAAATTGATGGACCTGACCACCCTGAATGACGACGACACCGACGAGAAAGTAATTGCTCTGTGTCATCAGGCCAAAACCCCGGTCGGCAATACCGCCGCTATCTGTATCTATCCTCGTTTTATCCCGATTGCTCGCAAAACTCTGAAAGAGCAGGGCACCCCGGAAATCCGTATCGCTACGGTAACCAACTTCCCACACGGTAACGACGACATCGAAATCGCGCTGGCAGAAACCCGTGCGGCAATCGCCTACGGTGCTGATGAAGTTGACGTGGTGTTCCCGTACCGCGCGCTGATGGCGGGTAACGAGCAGGTTGGTTTTGACCTGGTGAAAGCCTGTAAAGAGGCTTGCGCGGCAGCGAATGTACTGCTGAAAGTGATCATCGAAACCGGCGAACTGAAAGACGAAGCGCTGATCCGTAAAGCGTCTGAAATCTCCATCAAAGCGGGTGCGGACTTCATCAAAACCTCTACCGGTAAAGTGGCTGTGAACGCGACGCCGGAAAGCGCTCGCATCATGATGGAAGTGATCCGTGATATGGGCGTAGAAAAAACCGTTGGTTTCAAACCGGCGGGCGGCGTGCGTACTGCGGAAGATGCGCAGAAATATCTCGCCATCGCAGATGAACTGTTCGGTGCTGACTGGGCTGATGCGCGTCACTACCGCTTTGGTGCTTCCAGCCTGCTGGCAAGCCTGCTGAAAGCGCTGGGCCACGGCGACGGTAAGAGCGCCAGCAGCTACTAAGTAAGATGCTTTACGCCTGATGCGCTGCGCTTATCAGGCCTACGAGACGTATCTACCCGTAGGCCGGATAAGGCGTAGACGCATCCGGCAAAAGCCGCCTCATACTCTTTTCCTCGGGAGGTTACCTTGTTTCTCGCACAAGAAATTATTCGTAAAAAACGTGATGGTCATGCGCTGAGCGATGAAGAAATTCGTTTCTTTATCAACGGTATTCGCGACAACACTATTTCCGAAGGGCAGATTGCCGCCCTCGCGATGACCATTTTCTTCCACGATATGACAATGCCTGAGCGTGTCTCGCTGACCATGGCGATGCGAGATTCAGGAACCGTTCTCGACTGGAAAAGCCTGCATCTGAATGGCCCGATTGTTGATAAACACTCGACCGGCGGCGTCGGCGATGTCACTTCGCTGATGTTGGGGCCGATGGTCGCAGCCTGCGGCGGCTATATTCCGATGATCTCCGGTCGCGGCCTCGGTCATACTGGCGGTACGCTCGACAAACTGGAATCCATCCCTGGCTTCGACATTTTCCCGGATGACAACCGTTTCCGCGAAATTATTAAAGACGTCGGCGTGGCGATTATCGGTCAGACCAGTTCACTGGCTCCGGCTGATAAACGTTTCTACGCGACCCGTGATATTACCGCAACCGTGGACTCCATCCCGCTGATCACTGCCTCGATCCTGGCGAAGAAACTGGCGGAAGGTCTGGACGCGCTGGTGATGGACGTGAAAGTGGGTAGCGGCGCGTTTATGCCGACCTACGAACTCTCTGAAGCCCTTGCCGAAGCGATTGTTGGCGTGGCTAACGGCGCTGGCGTGCGCACCACCGCGCTGCTCACCGACATGAATCAGGTACTGGCCTCCAGTGCAGGTAACGCGGTTGAAGTTCGTGAAGCGGTGCAGTTCCTGACGGGTGAGTATCGTAACCCGCGTCTGTTTGATGTCACGATGGCGCTGTGCGTGGAGATGCTGATCTCCGGCAAACTGGCGAAAGATGACGCCGAAGCGCGCGCGAAATTGCAGGCGGTGCTGGACAACGGTAAAGCGGCAGAAGTCTTTGGTCGTATGGTAGCGGCACAAAAAGGCCCGACCGACTTCGTTGAGAACTACGCGAAGTATCTGCCGACAGCGATGCTGACGAAAGCAGTCTATGCTGATACCGAAGGTTTTGTCAGTGAAATGGATACCCGCGCGCTGGGGATGGCAGTGGTTGCAATGGGCGGCGGTCGTCGTCAGGCATCTGACACCATCGATTACAGCGTCGGCTTTACTGATATGGCGCGTCTGGGCGACCAGGTAGACGGTCAGCGTCCGCTGGCGGTTATCCTCGCGAAAGACGAAAACAGCTGGCAGGAAGCGGCGAAAGCGGTGAAAGCGGCAATTAAACTTGCCGATAACGCACCGGAAAGCACACCAACTGTCTATCGCCGTATCAGCGAATAACGGTATACTGATCTGATCATTTAAATTTGAAGCACTGAGTACGGAGAACATATGAAACGTGCATTTATTATGGTGCTGGACTCATTCGGCATCGGCGCTACAGAAGATGCAGAACGCTTTGGTGACGTCGGGGCTGACACCCTGGGTCATATCGCAGAAGCTTGTGCCAAAGGCGAAGCTGATAATGGTCGTAAAGGGCCGCTCAATCTGCCAAATCTGACCCGTCTGGGGCTGGCGAAAGCACACGAAGGTTCTACCGGTTTCATTCCGGCGGGAATGGACGGCAACGCTGAAGTTATCGGCGCGTACGCATGGGCGCACGAAATGTCATCTGGTAAAGATACCCCGTCTGGTCACTGGGAAATCGCCGGTGTCCCGGTTCTGTTTGAGTGGGGATATTTCTCCGATCACGAAAACAGCTTCCCGCAAGAGCTGCTGGATAAACTGGTCGAACGCGCTAATCTGCCGGGTTACCTCGGTAACTGCCACTCTTCCGGTACGGTCATTCTGGATCAACTGGGCGAAGAGCACATGAAAACCGGCAAGCCGATTTTCTATACCTCCGCTGACTCCGTGTTCCAGATTGCCTGCCATGAAGAAACTTTCGGTCTGGATAAACTCTACGAACTGTGCGAAATCGCCCGTGAAGAGCTGACCAACGGCGGCTACAATATCGGTCGTGTTATCGCTCGTCCGTTTATCGGTGACAAAGCTGGTAACTTCCAGCGTACCGGTAACCGTCACGACCTGGCTGTTGAGCCGCCAGCACCGACCGTGCTGCAGAAACTGGTTGATGAAAAACACGGCCAGGTGGTTTCTGTCGGTAAAATTGCAGACATCTACGCCAACTGCGGTATCACCAAAAAAGTGAAAGCGACTGGCTTGGACGCGCTGTTTGACGCCACCATCAAAGAGATGAAAGAAGCGGGTGATAACACCATCGTCTTCACCAACTTCGTTGACTTCGACTCTTCCTGGGGCCACCGTCGCGACGTCGCCGGTTATGCTGCGGGTCTGGAACTGTTCGACCGCCGTCTGCCGGAGCTGATGTCTCTGCTGCGCGATGACGACATCCTGATCCTCACCGCTGACCACGGTTGCGATCCGACCTGGACCGGTACTGACCACACGCGTGAACACATTCCGGTACTGGTATATGGCCCGAAAGTAAAACCGGGCTCACTGGGTCACCGTGAAACCTTCGCGGATATCGGCCAGACTCTGGCAAAATATTTTGGTACTTCTGATATGGAATATGGCAAAGCCATGTTCTGATGGATTTGGGCGGAGCGTTGACTCCGCCTTTGTTATGTCACAAAAAGGATAAAACAATGGCTACCCCACACATTAATGCAGAAATGGGCGATTTCGCTGACGTAGTTTTGATGCCAGGCGACCCGCTGCGTGCGAAGTATATTGCTGAAACTTTCCTTGAAGATGCCCGTGAAGTGAACAACGTTCGCGGTATGCTGGGCTTCACTGGTACTTACAAAGGCCGCAAAATTTCCGTAATGGGTCACGGTATGGGTATCCCGTCCTGCTCCATCTACACCAAAGAACTGATCACCGATTTCGGCGTGAAGAAAATTATCCGCGTTGGTTCCTGTGGCGCAGTTCTGCCGCACGTAAAACTACGCGACGTCGTTATCGGTATGGGGGCCTGCACCGATTCCAAAGTTAACCGCATCCGTTTTAAAGACCATGACTTTGCCGCTATCGCTGACTTTGACATGGTGCGTAACGCAGTAGATGCAGCTAAAGCACTGGGCGTTGATGCTCGCGTGGGTAACCTGTTCTCCGCTGACCTGTTCTACTCTCCGGACGGCGAAATGTTCGACGTGATGGAAAAATACGGCATCCTCGGCGTGGAAATGGAAGCGGCTGGTATCTACGGCGTGGCTGCAGAGTTTGGCGCGAAAGCCCTGACCATCTGCACCGTGTCTGACCACATCCGCACTCACGAGCAGACCACTGCCGCTGAGCGTCAGACCACCTTCAACGACATGATCAAAATCGCACTGGAATCCGTTCTGCTGGGCGATAAAGAGTAATTGTGTTTCGCTGAAAGGCGATTGTCGTGTTAAGCCGGAGTGGGGGACTGCTCCGGCTTTTTAGTATCTATTCATCAATAGCAACTGATTTATAGATTTACTATTATTTTTCATATGGATAGAAAATAAAATACATTCAAGTATCTATTCACGAATCTATTCATTTATGTTCAGCCGTCATCCAGGAAGGGCATATCAGCAACTCTGGTGGACAACCATAAATTTCTGCCATTTTGCTTTTGATGTTTGAGCTAAGCCGTTCCGTCTTTTCGATCTGTTTTAGAGAATTAATCGAGATACCTAACATTTTACTTACTTCAGCAAGCGATAATTTATGCCTGATACGCACGGCGGCTAGCCAGGAAATACGCTGGCTGAACATTAAATTGATAATCTCCCGTTCCTGGTTTTCCAGATCGATCATATTTCCTTCCTTGGATATTTTAATCAGCGAGTTACCTTACCGCCCCCGCTATCCACGTCGACAACTCCCGTAGCTCTTTTTCCTGGTCCGGGAAGTCAACCAACAGCGCTTCGCACTCTTGTTGCAGCATATCCGCGCGGTACAGGCAGCCTTGCAGTCGCCCGGCGAGGGCTTCCAGCGGCGCGGGGTTGAGGCTGTCGGTAAATACCTGGGCGCGGGTGATATGGCCTTTTTCAACGTCGAAATGCAGTTCCACGCCGCCCCAGCTAAAGCGTTCATCCAGCAGATGCGAGAATGCCGGAGCCTGACCGAAGTTCCACTCTCAGCTACTCTGACGGGCAAAGGTTTCGGCGAAGTTTGGCAAGTCTGGCGTTTTGTCCGGGGAGATGATTTCCGCTTCCACGTGCTCGCCATAATGGGCGAAAAAGGCCTCGGTTATGGCCTCGCAAACCTGCTCATGGGTGAGCCCCGGCAGCAGCTCGGTGAGGTTGGTCACGCGGGAACGCACTGAAGTAATGCCTTTCGCCGCCAGTTTCTTTTTATCCGGATTGAGATAGTTTGCCAGGCGGCTGAGGTCGGCATTGAGTAGCAAGGTGCCGTGGTGGAAGCCGCGATCTTTGGTTTCGCGATAGGCCGAGCCTGAGACTTTGCGGTCGCCTTCGACGGTTTTCACCACCAGATCGTTACGTCCGGACGCTTCGGCGCTGACGCCGAGCGCGTTCAGCGCATTGAGCACAATCGACGCGGAGATAGTTTTATCGTACTCCGGCTTGCCAGCCATAAAGGTAAAGCAGGTATTGCCGAGATCGTGGAACACCGCGCCGCCACCGCTACTGCGCCGCGCCAGGCGGACGTTATCTTCTTCCATCCGCCGGGTATTACACTCTTTCCACGGGTTCTGCGCGCGACCAATTACTACCGTGTCGGCATTGCGCCAGAGAAACAGAACGCGCTGCGTGGCGGGCATTTGGCGAAAAATACACTCTTCCACCGCCAGGTTAAACCACGGGTCGTAAGAGTCAGAGATGAGCAGGCGTAATGTGGACATAACGATTTCCTTTCTTGTAGTAATGGGTCACTCTTTTTTCTCGCTTTCTTCCTCTTCCGGCACCGGTTTGCTGGCGGTTAACAGGAAGGGCGATTGCTGCCAGCGGGTGCGTTTACCCTGTAGCAGCGTGCGGGTCAGCACTACGCCGATTGCCAGTGAGAGCAGCAACATCAGGCGTAAAATGTTAGTGGTGTTATCCACCTGTTGGGCTTCGGTGGCGAGCGTATGGGTGTCGAGTGTCAGGCGCAGATAGCCGAGCGGTCCGTTTTTACCCGCAATTGGCTCGACAATCTGCTGGTTAAAATAGCCGCCTGCTTTTTTACCGTCGAGCGCCAGCCGATCGCGCACTTCGACGCTTTCGCCAGAACGTGCGATAAGATCGCCTTGTTCGTCATACACACCCGCGTCGAGGATACGGCTTTCATCCGTTAACTGATCGAGGATCGCCTGAATGCGTTTTTCATCCGGTGAGTCGGTACGCATCAGCGGTGCAACGTTCAGCGTCACCTGACGCGCCAGGGTGCGGGCCAGTTCTTCCAGCTGTGGATTACGCTGTCGCTGGTGGTTTTGACTAAACCATGACGCCCCCTGTATCAGTGCCACTAACAAGGCAAGACAGAACAGGACAATCACTGCCCGATGTAGCCGGAATTTCAGTTTTGTGCGAGCCATCTTCCACCCTTTGAAAATTTGAGACTTAATGTTGCCAGAAGCAATGGATACAAGGTAGCCTCATGCGTTATTTTCCCTGCTTCGAACGATTTTACAGGAGCCTTAATGCCTAACATTACCTGGTGCGACCTGCCTGAAGATGTCTCTTTATGGCCGGGTCTGCCTCTTTCATTAAGTGGTGATGAAGTGATGCCACTGGATTACCACGCAGGTCGTAGCGGCTGGCTGCTGTATGGTCGTGGG
Organism: Shigella sp. SIG6; assembly: GCF_053555815.1. Taxonomy (NCBI): domain Bacteria; kingdom Pseudomonadati; phylum Pseudomonadota; class Gammaproteobacteria; order Enterobacterales; family Enterobacteriaceae; genus Shigella; species Shigella sp. SIG6. The sequence continues at coordinate 20,154 of NZ_JBQZXC010000007.1, forward strand.
CTGGATAAACAGCGTCTGACCCAATACCAGAGCAAACTGGGTGCGGCGATGGTGATTGTTGCCGCCTGGTGCGTGGAAGATTATCAGGTGATTCGTCTGGCAGGTTCACTCACCGCACGGGCTACACGCCTGGCCCACGAAGCGCAGCTGGATGTCGCCCCGCTGGGGAAAATCCCGCACCTGCGCACGCCGGGTTTGCTGGTGATGGACATGGATTCCACCGCCATCCAGATTGAATGTATTGATGAAATTGCCAAGCTGGCCGGAACGGGCGAGATGGTGGCGGAGGTAACCGAACGGGCGATGCGCGGCGAACTCGATTTTACCGCCAGCCTGCGCAGCCGCGTGGCGACGCTGAAAGGCGCTGACGCCAATATTCTGCAACAGGTGCGTGAAAATCTGCCGCTGATGCCAGGCTTAACGCAGCTGGTGCTCAAGCTGGAAACGCTGGGCTGGAAAGTGGCGATTGCCTCCGGCGGCTTTACTTTCTTTGCTGAATACCTGCGCGACAAGCTGCGCCTGACAGCCGTGGTAGCCAATGAACTGGAGATCATGGACGGTAAATTTACCGGCAATGTGATCGGCGACATCGTAGACGCGCAGTACAAAGCGAAAACTCTGACTCGCCTCGCGCAGGAGTATGAAATCCCGCTGGCGCAGACCGTGGCGATTGGCGATGGAGCTAATGACCTGCCGATGATCAAAGCAGCAGGGCTGGGGATTGCCTACCATGCCAAGCCAAAAGTGAATGAAAAGGCGGAAGTCACCATCCGTCACGCTGACCTGATGGGGGTATTCTGCATCCTCTCTGGCAGCCTGAATCAGAAGTAATTGCCTGCCCGTCATCCTGCGGGCGGCACAGCATTAACGAGGTACACCGTGGCAAAAGCTCCAAAACGCGCCTTTGTTTGTAATGAATGCGGGGCCGATTATCCGCGCTGGCAGGGGCAGTGCAGTGCCTGTCATGCCTGGAACACCATCACCGAGGTGCGTCTTGCTGCGTCGCCAACGGTGGCGCGTAACGAGCGTCTCAGCGGCTATGCCGGTAGCGCCGGGGGGGCAAAAGTCCAGAAACTCTCCGATATCAGCCTTGAAGAGCTGCCGCGTTTTTCCACCGGATTTAAAGAGTTCGACCGCGTACTAGGCGGCGGCGTGGTGCCAGGAAGTGCCATTCTGATTGGCGGTAACCCTGGTGCGGGGAAATCCACGCTGTTGCTGCAAACGCTGTGCAAACTGGCCCAGCAGATGAAAACGCTGTATGTCACCGGCGAAGAGTCGCTGCAACAGGTGGCAATGCGCGCTCATCGCCTTGGCCTGCCGACTGACAATCTCAATATGTTGTCGGAAACCAGCATCGAGCAGATCTGCCTGATTGCCGAAGAAGAGCAACCGAAGCTGATGGTAATTGACTCGATCCAGGTGATGCATATGGCGGATGTACAATCATCGCCTGGTAGCGTGGCGCAGGTGCGTGAAACGGCGGCTTATCTGACGCGTTTCGCCAAAACGCGCGGTGTGGCGATTGTCATGGTTGGACACGTAACCAAAGATGGTTCGCTGGCTGGCCCGAAAGTGCTGGAACACTGTATCGACTGTTCGGTGCTTCTGGATGGCGATGCCGACTCCCGTTTTCGCACCTTACGCAGCCATAAAAACCGCTTCGGCGCGGTGAATGAGCTGGGCGTCTTCGCGATGACCGAACAGGGGCTGCGTGAAGTCAGCAACCCTTCGGCAATTTTCTTAAGTCGCGGAGATGAAGTGACCTCCGGCAGCTCCGTGATGGTGGTGTGGGAAGGAACGCGTCCGTTGCTGGTGGAGATTCAGGCGCTGGTCGATCACTCGATAATGGCGAATCCGCGCCGCGTGGCAGTGGGGCTGGAACAAAACCGTCTGGCAATCCTGCTGGCTGTCTTGCACCGTCACGGTGGTCTGCAAATGGCCGATCAGGATGTGTTTGTGAACGTGGTCGGCGGCGTGAAGGTAACCGAAACCAGCGCCGACTTAGCGTTACTGCTGGCGATGGTTTCCAGCCTGCGTGACAGACCGCTGCCACAGGATCTGGTGGTGTTTGGTGAAGTCGGGCTGGCAGGGGAGATCCGCCCGGTGCCCAGTGGCCAGGAGCGGATTTCTGAAGCGGCGAAACACGGTTTTCGCCGGGCGATTGTTCCGGCGGCTAACGTACCGAAAAAAGCGCCGGAAGGGATGCAGATTTTTGGCGTTAAAAAACTCTCCGACGCGCTTAGCGTGTTCGACGACTTATAATGAGAGATACGGAGGGAGATATGTCGTCATTTGATTACCTGAAAACTGCCATCAAGCAACAGGGCTGCACGCTACAGCAGGTAGCTGATGCCAGCGGTATGACCAAAGGGTATTTAAGCCAGTTACTGAATGCCAAAATTAAAAGCCCCAGCGCGCAAAAGCTGGAGGCATTGCACCGTTTTTTGGGGCTTGAATTTCCCCGACAGAAGAAAACCATTGGTGTCGTATTCGGTAAGTTCTACCCGCTGCATACCGGACATATCTACCTTATCCAGCGCGCCTGTAGCCAGGTTGACGAGCTGCATATCATTATGGGTTTTGACGATACCCGCGACCGCGCGTTGTTTGAAGACAGCGCCATGTCGCAGCAGCCCACGGTGCCGGATCGTCTGCGCTGGCTATTGCAAACCTTTAAATATCAGAAAAATATCCGTATTCATGCTTTCAACGAAGAGGGCATGGAGCCGTATCCGCATGGCTGGGATGTGTGGAGCAACGGCATCAAAAAGTTTATGGCTGAAAAGGGGATCCAGCCGGACCTGATCTACACCTCGGAAGAAGCCGATGCGCCACAGTATATGGAACATCTGGGGATCGAGACGGTGCTGGTCGATCCGAAACGTACCTTTATGAGTATCAGCGGTGCGCAGATCCGCGAAAACCCGTTCCGCTACTGGGAATATATTCCTACCGAAGTGAAGCCGTTTTTTGTGCGTACCGTGGCGATCCTTGGCGGCGAGTCGAGCGGTAAATCCACCCTGGTAAACAAACTTGCCAATATCTTCAACACCACCAGTGCGTGGGAATATGGCCGCGATTATGTCTTTTCACACCTCGGCGGTGATGAGATCGCATTGCAGTATTCCGACTACGATAAAATCGCGTTGGGCCACGCACAATACATTGATTTTGCAGTGAAATACGCCAATAAAGTGGCGTTTATTGACACCGATTTTGTCACTACCCAGGCGTTCTGCAAAAAGTACGAAGGGCGTGAGCATCCGTTCGTGCAGGCGCTGATTGATGAATACCGTTTCGATCTGGTGATCCTGCTGGAGAACAACACGCCGTGGGTGGCGGATGGTTTACGCAGCCTCGGCAGTTCGGTGGAGCGCAAAGAGTTCCAGAACTTGCTGGTGGAGATGCTGGAAGAGAACAATATCGAATTCGTGCGGGTTGAAGAGGACGATTACGACAGCCGTTTCCTGCGCTGCGTGGAGCTGGTGCGGGAGATGATGGGGGAGCAAGGATAACCGTGACGAAACTGCTCAAAGGCGAGGTATAAAATGAGTTTTTTTGATGAGTTGAAAACCTCTCTGGAAGAGGCTGTCGAGATTAAACAAGGTTTGAAAAAACCTGCACGGGTGACCCGCCACGAAATTGAGGATGCTAAGGCTGTTGTAGACCGGAAAAGGTGTTCACGCCGCATCCGGCATTCGGTGCTCAATGCCTGATGCGACGCTTACCGCGTCTTATCAGGCCTACAGTTTTACAACGTATTGAAATTGCTGGTTTTGTAGGCCGGATAAGGCGTTCGCGCCGCATCCGGCATTTTACGCATTACTTCGCAATACGCTTGTACTTGATACGCTTCGGCTCCAGCGCGTCTGCGCCCAGCGTGCGTTTTTTGTACTCTTCGTACTCAGTAAAGTTACCTTCGAAGAACTCAACTTTACCTTCATCCTGGTAGTCCAGGATGTGCGTGGCGATACGGTCGAGGAACCAACGGTCGTGCGAGATAACCATCGCACAGCCCGGGAACTCCAGCAGGGCGTTTTCCAGCGCGCGCAGGGTTTCGATATCCAGGTCGTTGGTTGGTTCGTCGAGCAGCAGCATGTTGCCGCCAACCTGCAGCAGCTTCGCCAGATGCAGACGACCGCGCTCACCACCGGAAAGTTCGCCAACACGTTTACCCTGATCAACCCCTTTAAAGTTAAAGCGGCCAACGTAGGCGCGGCTTGGCATCTCGGTGTTGCCGATCTTCATAATATCCAGCCCGCCGGAAACTTCTTCCCAAACGGTTTTGCTGTTATCCATTGAGTCACGGAACTGATCAACCGATGCCAGTTTCACCGTTTCACCCAAAGTGATGGTGCCGCTGTCCGGCTGTTCCTGACCGGAGATCATACGGAACAGGGTCGATTTACCCGCGCCGTTCGGACCGATGATCCCGACGATCGCCCCTTTCGGGATCGAGAAGCTCAGGTCATCAATCAGCAGGCGATCGCCGTAGGATTTACGCAGGTTGCTGACTTCCAGCACTTTATCGCCCAGACGCGGTCCAGGTGGAATAAACAGTTCGTTGGTTTCGTTACGTTTCTGGTATTCGGTGCTGTTCAGCTCTTCAAAGCGTGCCAGACGTGCTTTACCTTTCGACTGGCGGCCTTTAGTTCCCTGACGTACCCACTCCAGCTCTTTCTCGATCGACTTACGACGCGCCGCTTCTTGTGAAGCTTCCTGCGCCAGACGCTGATCTTTCTGCTCCAGCCAGGAGGAGTAGTTACCTTCCCACGGAATACCTTCACCGCGGTCCAGTTCGAGGATCCAGCCTGCAACGTTATCGAGGAAGTAACGGTCGTGAGTAATCGCCACCACGGTGCCTTCGAAGTCGTGCAGGAAGCGTTCCAGCCACGCCACGGATTCGGCATCCAGGTGGTTGGTCGGTTCGTCGAGCAGCAGCATGTCTGGTTTTTCCAGCAGCAGGCGGCACAACGCCACGCGACGACGCTCACCACCGGAGAGGTTAGCGATTTTCGCGTCCCAATCTGGCAGACGCAGCGCATCCGCCGCACGCTCCAGCTGTACGTTCAGGTTATGACCGTCGTGAGCCTGAATGATCTCTTCCAGACGGCCTTGTTCAGCGGCCAGCTTGTCAAAATCGGCATCCGGATCGGCGTACAGCGCATACACTTCATCCAGGCGTTTCAGGGCGTTAACCACTTCTGAAACCGCTTCTTCAATGGACTCACGCACGGTGTGTTCCGGGTTCAGCTGCGGTTCCTGCGGCAGATAACCAATCTTGATGTCTGGCTGCGGACGCGCTTCACCTTCGATGTCTTTATCAATGCCCGCCATAATGCGCAGCAGGGTGGACTTACCCGCGCCGTTCAGACCCAAGACACCAATTTTTGCCCCAGGGAAGAAACTCAGAGAGATGTTTTTCAAAATATGACGTTTCGGCGGAACAACTTTGCCGACACGATGCATGGTATAAACGAATTGAGCCACGTTGGACTTCGCCTCTATGTTTATCGTGATGATGAGTTTTCAAAGGCGAAGTGTAGCCTGTTTCCCCGCCTAATCCCAGTTGGTCGATCACCTTCGCAGTAAAAGTAAAAAAGTGTCCGTAACGTGGCGTAAACGGCAATGACTGGTTAGCATAAATCTATTACGCGGCATGACGCTGCATTGATGTATTTACACTTAGAGGATGCGCTTGTGGAAAAAGCCAAACAAGTTACCTGGCGGCTGTTGGCTGCCGGTGTCTGTCTGCTGACGGTCAGCAGCGTGGCGCGAGCCGACTCACTGGATGAGCAGCGTAGCCGTTACGCGCAAATCAAGCAGGCCTGGGATAATCGACAGATGGATGTGGTCGAACAAATGATGCCTGGACTGAAGGATTATCCGCTTTATCCCTACCTGGAATACCGCCAGATCACCGATGACCTGATGAATCAACCGGCGGTGACGGTCACTAACTTTGTTCGCGCTAACCCCACGCTTCCTCCCGCTCGCACGCTGCAATCTCGTTTCGTCAATGAACTGGCGCGGCGTGAAGACTGGCGTGGCTTGTTAGCCTTTAGCCCGGAAAAGCCCGGAACTACCGAAGCGCAATGTAATTACTACTATGCGAAATGGAACACCGGGCAGAGTGAAGAAGCCTGGCAAGGGGCGAAAGAGCTGTGGCTGATCGGCAAGAGCCAGCCTAACGCCTGTGACAAGTTATTTAGCGTCTGGCGTGCGTCAGGTAAACAAGATCCGCTGGCGTATTTAGAGCGTATCCGTCTGGCGATGAAAGCGGGTAACACAGGCCTGGTAACAGTGCTGGCAGGGCAGATGCCTGCCGATTACCAGACTATCGCCTCGGCAATCATTTCACTGGCGAACAACCCTAATACGGTACTGACCTTCGCGCGTACAACCGGCGCGACCGATTTTACCCGTCAAATGGCGGCGGTGGCGTTTGCCAGTGTGGCGCGGCAGGATGCCGAAAATGCACGGCTGATGATCCCGTCGCTTGCCCAGGCGCAGCAGCTTAATGAAGATCAGATTCAGGAGCTGCGCGATATCGTCGCCTGGCGTTTGATGGGCAATGATGTCACCGATGAGCAGGCGAAATGGCGCGATGACGCCATTATGCGCTCGCAATCCACGTCGTTGATTGAACGCCGTGTGCGAATGGCGCTTGGCACCGGCGATCGTCGCGGCCTGAATACCTGGCTGGCGCGTCTGCCGATGGAAGCAAAAGAGAAAGATGAATGGCGTTACTGGCAGGCGGATTTATTGCTGGAACGCGGACGTGAAGCTGAAGCGAAAGAGATTTTGCATCAACTCATGCAACAGCGTGGTTTCTACCCGATGGTTGCAGCACAACGCATCGGTGAAGAGTATGAGCTGAAGATTGATAAAGCGCCGCAGAATGTTGACAGCACCCTGACTCAGGGGCCGGAGATGGCGCGCGTGCGCGAGTTGATGTACTGGAATCTCGATAATACCGCGCGTAGCGAGTGGGCCAATCTGGTGAAGAGCAAGTCAAAAACAGAGCAGGCTCAACTGGCTCGGTATGCTTTCAATAACCAATGGTGGGATCTTAGCGTTCAGGCAACGATCGCCGGGAAGCTTTGGGATCATCTGGAAGAGCGATTCCCGCTGGCTTACAACGATCTTTTCAAACGTTACACCAGTGGGAAAGAGATCCCGCAAAGCTATGCGATGGCGATTGCCCGTCAGGAGAGCGCCTGGAATCCGAAAGTGAAATCACCGGTAGGGGCCAGCGGCCTGATGCAGATTATGCCTGGTACAGCGACCCATACGGTGAAGATGTTCTCTATTCCTGGTTATAGCAGCCCTGGGCAATTGCTGGATCCGGAAACGAACATCAACATTGGCACCAGTTACCTGCAATATGTTTATCAGCAGTTTGGCAATAACCGTATTTTCTCCTCAGCAGCTTATAACGCCGGACCTGGACGGGTGCGAACCTGGCTTGGCAACAGCGCCGGGCGTATCGACGCTGTGGCATTTGTCGAGAGTATTCCGTTCTCCGAGACGCGCGGTTATGTGAAGAACGTGCTGGCTTATGATGCTTACTACCGCTATTTCATGGGGGATAAACCGACGTTGATGAGCGCCACGGAATGGGGACGTCGTTACTGATCCGCACGTTTATGATATGCTATCGTACTCTTTAGCGAGTACAACCGGGGGAGTCATTTTGCTTCCCCCGCTAACAATGGCGACATATTATGGCCCAACAATCACCCTATTCAGCAGCGATGGCAGAACAGCGTCACCAGGAGTGGTTACGTTTTGTCGACCTGCTTAAGAATGCCTACCAAAACGATCTCCATTTACCGTTGTTAAACCTGATGCTGACGCCAGATGAGCGCGAAGCGTTGGGGACTCGCGTGCGTATTGTCGAAGAGCTGTTGCGTGGCGAAATGAGTCAGCGTGAGTTAAAAAATGAACTCGGCGCGGGCATCGCGACGATTACGCGTGGATCTAACAGCCTGAAAGCCGCGCCCGTGGAGCTGCGCCAGTGGCTGGAAGAGGTGTTGCTGAAAAGCGATTGATTTTGTAGGCCTGATAAGACGCGGCAGCGTCGCATCAGGCATCGTGCACCGAATGTCGGATGCGGCGTGAACGCCTTATCCGTCCTACAATGCCTGATACACGGCATTGTGAAACGGACTCAGCGCCAGGATCACCGCCTGGTGATAGACGCTGGCGCGAGTGAGTTTCCCGGCGGTAAACACGCCGATCGCCCCTTCCTTACGACCAATCTCATCAATACCGGTATAACGCGACATCACGGGACCAAGCGCCTCGCCTTCACGAACTTTTTCCAGAATCACCGCAGGTAACGGCAAAGTTGCCGAACGCGCCTCGCCGCGCTGGCTGGCGTTTTCAATCACCACCCAACTGAAAGTGCTGTCGCCATCAATGCCAGCTTCAATCGCCACCCAAAAATCAGCCTCTGGAAGTAAACGGCGGGCATTTGCTACCCGATTTCGTGCGCCAGCGCGCGTTTCCTCACTGCCAAAGGGTTGTTCCGGTACACCGCTCTCGACGGCAACGGATGCAATATGGCAGGATCCTTCGCCGAAGATCTCGTGAAATGCCTGCAGAATGGCCTGAATTTTAGCGGGATTGGTGGTCGCACAGACAACTTGGTGCATAATCAGCATTACTCAGAAAATTAACGTTACAGCAGTATACGGAAAAAAAGCATGTTACAGGTATACCTAGTCCGCCACGGTGAAACGCAGTGGAACGCCGAGCGACGTATTCAGGGCCAGTCTGACAGCCCGCTGACCGCCAAAGGTGAGCAACAGGCGATGCAGGTGGCAACCCGTGCCAAAGAGCTTGGCATTACGCATATTATCAGTAGCGATTTAGGACGCACCCGGCGTACGGCGGAAATCATCGCCCAGGCCTGCGGCTGTGACATCATCTTTGATTCTCGCCTGCGTGAATTAAACATGGGTGTGCTGGAAAAAAGACATATCGATTCTCTGACCGAAGAAGAAGAGAACTGGCGTCGGCAGCTGGTCAATGGCACCGTTGACGGGCGTATTCCTGAAGGCGAGTCAATGCAGGAGCTCAGCGATCGCGTCAATGCGGCACTGGAATCTTGCCGGGACTTACCGCAGGGAAGCCGACCGCTGCTGGTGAGCCATGGTATTGCACTGGGATGTCTGGTGAGTACGATTCTCGGATTACCAGCATGGGCAGAGCGCCGCTTACGTCTGCGTAACTGTTCTATTTCGCGCGTGGATTATCAGGAAAGCCTGTGGCTGGCGTCTGGCTGGGTCGTTGAAACCGCAGGGGACATCTCGCATCTGGACGCCCCTGCATTAGATGAGCTGCAGCGTTAACGGCGGATAGGAATCAGCAGTTCACAGCGCAGATTAATTGGGCGATCTCCCGCTTTGGCGTCTTCTGCCGGGTAGTATCGCTCAATATCCTGACCTTTACGGCGCGTCAGATTGAGCATTGGCATGCACGTTCCGTATACCGTCAGGATAAACTCCTGCACGCCGGTTCCCAGACCTTCATAGGTAAACATCACATATTCGCCGCCCTGCAGCATCACCGGATGCCCCGTCAGTACATAGCCATCTGCCTGATCCTGGGCTAACGCGGTGGTATAGAATACCTCTTGTTCGTCGTCTTTATCCTGACTCGGACGCGTTTCATTCAGGCCGTAGAGCACCGGCGGAATGGTCGGCGCGTTGCCGAGAAAATCGTGCCAGAACTGATAACGCATTTCATGGCGGAAATCAGAGATTTGCTCCAGCGAACAGGAGTAGCTCTGGGTAACACCAATCAGCGGCGTATCTTCCAGGGTGACAAATTTGTGCTCTGGCATTGTGAATTCACCCAGATGTAGCGGCGGGCGAATACCAAAGGCGCTCCATTCAGGAGAACGGCGGTAAAGTGCAGGAGTCTGGGCAAACTGCTTCTTGAATGCGCGGGTAAATGTCTGTTGAGAGTCGAAGCGGTATTGCAGCGCGATGTCCAGAATCGGACGCGCAGTCAGGCGTAGTGCGACCGCCGATTTCGACAAACGACGAGCACGAATATACGCGCCAATAGCATGGCCAGTGACATCTTTAAACATTCTCTGTAAGTGCCACTTGGAATAACCTGCTTTCGCCGCTACATTGTCGAGCGACAGGGGCTGATCCAGATGACCTTCCAGCCAGATTAAAAGGTCGCGAATAATGCCGGCCTGATCCATAAAATATCCTCATCCTTTCAACAACGAGCACCTGACATCAGGTAATTGGATAATAGCATTTTTTGCTGTTTTAGCATTCAGTGTTTTTTTCTTAGTAGAGTATGTTTTAGGGCTTGACGGAAATAAAAGAATTGAGATTTTGTTCTTAATCAATATGTTATTTACCGTGACGAACTAATTGCTCGTGTAATAGATAAAAATGGTAACAATATGAAATACAAGCATTTGATCCTGTCTTTAAGCCTGATAATGCTGGGGCCATTGGCTCATGCAGAAGAGATTGGTTCGGTCGACACCGTATTTAAAATGATCGGCCCGGATCACAAAATTGTTGTGGAAGCCTTTGACGATCCCGATGTGAAAAATGTCACCTGTTATGTGAGCCGGGCGAAAACCGGTGGTATTAAAGGGGGATTGGGCCTGGCAGAAGATACCTCCGATGCGGCCATTTCTTGTCAGCAAGTCGGGCCGATTGAACTGTCGGATCGTATTAAAAACGGCAAAGCTCAGGGCGAGGTAGTATTCAAAAAACGCACGTCCCTGGTCTTTAAGTCGTTACAGGTCGTGCGCTTTTATGACGCCAAACGCAACGCGCTCGCTTATCTGGCTTACTCCGACAAAGTTGTAGAAGGTTCGCCGAAAAACGCGATTAGCGCGGTTCCTGTCATGCCGTGGCGGCAATAACAGAGGCGATTTATGCAACGGGAAACGGTCTGGTTAGTGGAAGATGAGCAAGGGATAGCCGACACGCTGGTCTACATGTTGCAGCAGGAAGGTTTTGCCGTCGAGGTCTTTGAGCGAGGTTTGCCGGTGCTGGATAAAGCTCGCCAGCAGGTTCCCGACGTCATGATTCTCGACGTTGGTTTGCCTGATATCAGTGGCTTTGAATTGTGCCGCCAGTTACTGGCGCTCCATCCGGCGTTACCTGTACTGTTCCTGACGGCCCGAAGTGAAGAGGTCGATCGCCTGCTTGGGCTGGAAATTGGCGCTGACGACTATGTGGCTAAACCGTTTTCACCCCGCGAAGTGTGCGCCAGGGTGCGCACCTTACTGCGTCGGGTGAAGAAGTTCTCGACGCCGTCTCCCGTCATCCGTATTGGTCATTTTGAATTGAATGAACCCGCGGCGCAGATCAGCTGGTTTGACACGCCATTAACGCTGACGCGGTATGAGTTTTTATTGCTGAAGACGTTACTCAAGTCGCCAGGCCGCGTCTGCTCCCGCCAGCAACTAATGGATAGCGTGTGGGAAGATGCGCAGGACACCTACGATCGCACCGTCGATATCCACATTAAAACGCTGCGTGCCAAGCTGCGCGCCATCAACCCCGATCTTTCACCGATTAATACTCATCGCGGCATGGGATATAGCCTGAGGGGCTTGTAATGCGTATCGGCATGCGGTTGCTGCTGGGCTATTTTTTACTGGTGGCGGTGGCGGCCTGGTTCGTACTGGCTATTTTTGTCAAAGAAGTTAAACCGGGCGTGCGAAGAGCAACGGAGGGGACGTTGATCGACACGGCAACGTTACTTGCGGAGCTGGCGCGTCCCGATTTGCTCTCTGGGGACCCAACGCATGGGCAACTGGCGCAGGCGTTTAATCAGCTACAACATCGCCCGTTTCGCGCCAATATTGGTGGCATTAACAAAGTGCGCAATGAATATCATGTCTATATGACCGATGCGCATGGCAAAGTATTGTTCGATTCGGCAAATAAAGCCGTTGGACAGGATTATTCGCGCTGGAATGACGTCTGGCTAACGTTGCGTGGTCAGTATGGTGCGCGCAGCACGTTGCAAAATCCTGCCGATCCCGAAAGTTCGGTGATGTATGTTGCCGCGCCGATTATGGACGGCTCGCGGCTTATTGGCGTTTTGAGCGTAGGCAAACCGAACGCGGCGATGGCTCCGGTCATTAAACGCAGCGAGCGGCGAATTTTATGGGCCAGCGCCATTTTGTTGGGGATTGCACTGGTGATTGGCGCAGGTATGGTTTGGTGGATCAACCGCTCCATTGCCCGGCTCACTCGCTATGCTGATTCCGTCACTGACAATAAGCCCGTTCCTCTTCCCGATCTCGGTAGTAGCGAGCTGCGTAAACTCGCGCAGGCGCTGGAAAGTATGCGCGTGAAGCTGGAAGGGAAAAACTATATTGAGCAGTATGTTTATGCGTTAACCCATGAGCTAAAAAGCCCACTGGCGGCGATTCGTGGCGCGGCGGAAATTTTACGCGAAGGTCCGCCGCCTGAAGTAGTGGCTCGTTTTACTGACAACATTCTGACACAAAATGCGCGAATGCAGGCGCTGGTGGAAACGTTACTACGCCAGGCAAGACTGGAGAATCGTCAGGAAGTCGTTCTGACTGCTGTTGATGTGGCGGCATTATTTCGCCGCGTCAGCGAAGCGCGCACCGTGCAGTTGGCAGAAAAAAACATCACTTTGCATGTTATGCCCACCGAGGTTAATGTTGCTGCTGAACCGGCGTTACTGAATCAGGCGCTGGGGAATTTACTGGATAACGCCATCGATTTTACTCCCGAGAGCGGTTGCATAACGCTAAGCGGCGAAGTGGATCAGGAACACGTCACGCTTAAGGTGCTGGATACCGGTAGTGGTATTCCTGACTACGCGCTGTCACGTATTTTTGAACGCTTTTACTCTTTGCCGCGTGCAAATGGGCAAAAAAGCAGCGGTCTGGGGTTGGCGTTCGTCAGTGAGGTCGCCCGTTTGTTTAACGGCGAAGTCACGCTGCGCAACGTGCAGGAAGGTGGCGTGCTGGCCTCGCTACGACTTCACCGTCACTTCACATAGCTTCAAATTCTTCCCACATAGCCTTCGTATCCTGCTGCCATTGCAAAGGAGAAGACTATGTTGAAATCCCCCCTGTTCTGGAAAATGACCACCTTGTTTGGTGCAGTATTGCTGTTGTTGATTCCGATAATGCTGATTCGGCAAGTGATTGTCGAACGTGCCGATTACCGTAGCGATGTGGAAGATGCGATTCGCCAAAGTACCAGCGGGCCGTAAAAACTCGTTGGGCCGCTTATCGCTATTCCTGTGACCGAGCTTTATACGGTGCAGGAAGAGGATAAAACCGTGGAGCGGAAACGAAGTTTTATCCATTTTTGGTTACCTGAGTCATTGATGGTTGATGGCAATCAGAACGTGGAAGAACGCAAGATAGGGATTTATACCGGTCAGGTCTGGCACAGTGATTTAACGCTAAAAGCTGATTTCGATGTTTCGCGTCTTAGCGAGCTCAACGCGCCAAATATCATCTTAGGCAAGCCCTTTATTGTGATTAGCGTCGGGGATGCGCGTGGTATTGGTGTGGTGAAAGCGCCTGAAGTTAACGGAACGGCACTGACCATTGAACCCGGTACCGGGTTAGAGCAAGGCGGGCAGGGCGTGCATATCCCTTTACCCGAAGGGGACTGGCGGAAGCAGAACCTGCAGCTGAATATGGCACTGAATTTAAGCGGTACCGGCGATCTTTCTGTGGTGCCTGCCGGGCGTAATAGCGAAATGACCTTAACCAGCAACTGGCCGCATCCCAGTTTTTTAGGTGATTTTCTACCAGCCAAACGGGAAGCTAGCGAGTCAGGTTTTCAGGCGCAATGGCAAAGCAGCTGGTTTGCTAATAATCTCGGTGAGCGTTTTGCTTCAGGCAATGATACCGGCTGGGAAAACTTCCCCGCGTTTAGCGTCGCAGTGACGACGCCAGCCGATCAATACCAATTAACGGACCGGGCGACTAAGTACGCCATTCTGCTGATTGCACTGACTTTTATGGCGTTCTTTGTTTTTGAAACGCTCACCGCGCAACGTTTACACCCAATGCAATATTTGCTGGTGGGGCTTTCATTGGTGATGTTTTATTTGCTCTTGCTGGCGCTTTCTGAACATATCGGTTTTACCGTGGCATGGATAATCGCCAGTCTGATTGGGGCGTTAATGAACGGTATTTATTTGCAGGCGGTATTGAAAGGCTGGCGCAATAGCATGTTGTTTACCCTCGCGCTGTTGTTGCTGGATGGAGTGATGTGGGGACTGCTCAACTCTGCCGATAGCGCGCTGTTGTTGGGAACCAGTGTGCTGGTGGTGGCGCTGGCCGGCATGATGTTTGTGACTCGTAATATCGACTGGTATGCGTTTTCACTGCCGAAAATGAAAGCCAGTAAAGAAGTTACAACGGACGATGAATTACGTATCTGGAAATAAGGTTGAAAAATAAAAACGGCGCTAAAAAGCGCCGTTTTTTTGACGGTGGTAAAGCCGATTAATCTTCCAGATCACCGCAGAAGCGATAACCTTCACCGTGAATGGTGGCGATGATTTCCGGCGTATCTGGCGTAGATTCGAAATGTTTACGAATACGGCGGATCGTCACGTCTACAGTACGGTCGTGCGGTTTCAGCTCACGGCCGGTCATTTTCTTCAGCAGTTCAGCACGAGACTGAATTTTGCCTGGGTTTTCACAGAAGTGAAGCATGGCGCGGAACTCGCTGCGCGGCAGCTTGTACTGCTCGCCATCAGGGCCGATCAACGAACGGCTGTTGATGTCCAGTTCCCAACCATTGAACTTGTAGCTTTCAACGCTACGACGTTCTTCGCTGACAGTACCCAGATTCATGGTACGGGACAGCAGGTTGCGTGCACGAATCGTCAGTTCACGCGGGTTGAACGGTTTGGTGATGTAGTCATCTGCACCGATTTCGAGGCCGAGAATTTTATCGACTTCGTTGTCACGGCCAGTCAGGAACATCAACGCAACATTCGCCTGCTCGCGCAGTTCACGCGCTAACAGAAGACCGTTCTTACCCGGCAGATTGATATCCATGATCACCAGGTTGATGTCATATTCAGAGAGGATCTGATGCATTTCCGCGCCATCTGTCGCTTCGAAAACATCATAGCCTTCCGCTTCGAAAATACTTTTCAACGTGTTGCGTGTTACCAACTCGTCTTCAACGATAAGAATGTGCGGGGTCTGCATGTTTGCTACCTAAATTGCCAACTAAATCGAAACAGGAAGTACAAAAGTCCCTGACCTGCCTGATGCATGCTGCAAATTAACATGATCGGCGTAACATGACTAAAGTACGTAATTGCGTTCTTGATGCACTTTCCATCAACGTCAACAACATCATTAGCTTGGTCGTGGGTACTTTCCCTCAGGACCCGACAGTGTCAAAAACGGCTGTCATCCTAACCATTTTAACAGCAACATAACAGGCTAAGAGGGGCCGGACACCCAATAAAACTACGCTTCGTTGACATATATCAAGTTCAATTGTAGCACGTTAACAGTTTGATGAAATCATCGTATCTAAATGCTAGCTTTCGTCACATTATTTTAATAATCCAACTAGTTGCATCATACAACTAATAAACGTGGTGAATCCAATTGTCGAGATTTATTTTTTATAAAATTATCCTAAGTAAACAGAAGGATATGTAGCATTTTTTAACAATTAAACCGTTAGTGCAGTCAGAAAATAGTTTAGCCTTTTTTAAGCTAAGTAAAGGGCTTTTTCTGCGGCTTACGTTAAGAATTTGTAAATTCGCACCGCGTAATAAGTTGACAGTGATCACCCTGTTCGCGGTTATTTGGTCAAGAAGAGTGGCAATATGCGTATAACGATTATCCTGGTCGCACCCGCCAGAGCAGAAAATATTGGGGCAGCGGCGCGGGCAATGAAAACGATGGGTTTTAGCGAACTGCGGATTGTCGATAGTCAGGCACACCTGGAGCCAGCCACCCGCTGGGTCGCACATGGATATGGTGATATTATTGATAATATTAAAGTTTTCCCGACACTGGCTGAATCGTTACACGATGTCGATTTCACTGTCGCCACCACTGCGCGTAGTCGGGCGAAATATCATTACTACGCCACGCCAGTAGAACTGGTGCCGCTGTTAGAGGAAAAATCTTCATGGATGAGCCATGCCGCGCTGGTGTTTGGTCGCGAAGATTCCGGGCTGACTAACGAAGAGTTAGCGTTGGCTGACGTGCTTACTGGTGTGCCGATGGTGGCGGATTATCCTTCGCTCAATCTGGGGCAGGCGGTGATGGTCTATTGCTATCAATTAGCAACATTAATACAACAACCGGCGAAAAGTGACACAACGGCAGACCAACATCAACTGCAAGCTTTACGCGAACGAGTCATGGCATTGCTGACGACTCTGGCAGTGGCAGATGACATAAAACTGGTCGACTGGTTACAGCAACGCCTGGGGCTTTTAGAGCAACGAGACACGGCAATGTTGCACCGTTTGCTGCATGATATTGAAAAAAATATCACCAAATAAAAAACGCCTTAGTAAGTATTTTTCAGCTTTTCATTCTGACTGCAACGGGCAATATGTCTCTGTGTGGATTAAAAAAAGAGTGTCTGATAGCAGCTTCTGAACTGGTTACCTGCCGTGAGTAAATTAAAATTTTATTGACTTAGGTCACTAAATACTTTAACCAATATAGGCATAGCGCACAGACAGATAAAAATTACAGAGTACACAACATCCATGAAACGCATTAGCACCACCATTACCACCACCATCACCATTACCACAGGTAACGGTGCGGGCTGACGCGTACAGGAAACACAGAAAAAAGCCCGCACCTGACAGTGCGGGCTTTTTTTTCGACCAAAGGTAACGAGGTAACAACCATGCGAGTGTTGAAGTTCGGCGGTACATCAGTGGCAAATGCAGAACGTTTTCTGCGTGTTGCCGATATTCTGGAAAGCAATGCCAGGCAGGGGCAGGTGGCCACCGTCCTCTCTGCCCCCGCCAAAATCACCAACCACCTGGTGGCGATGATTGAAAAAACCATTAGCGGCCAGGATGCTTTACCCAATATCAGCGATGCCGAACGTATTTTTGCCGAACTTTTGACGGGACTCGCCGCCGCCCAGCCGGGGTTCCCGCTGGCGCAATTGAAAACTTTCGTCGATCAGGAATTTGCCCAAATAAAACATGTCCTGCATGGCATTAGTTTGTTGGGGCAGTGCCCGGATAGCATCAACGCTGCGCTGATTTGCCGTGGCGAGAAAATGTCGATCGCCATTATGGCCGGCGTGTTAGAAGCGCGTGGTCACAACGTTACCGTTATCGATCCGGTCGAAAAACTGCTGGCAGTGGGGCATTACCTCGAATCTACCGTCGATATTGCTGAGTCCACCCGCCGTATTGCGGCAAGCCGCATTCCGGCTGATCACATGGTGTTGATGGCAGGTTTCACCGCCGGTAATGAAAAAGGCGAACTGGTGGTGCTTGGACGTAACGGTTCCGACTACTCCGCGGCGGTGCTGGCTGCCTGTTTACGCGCCGATTGTTGCGAGATTTGGACGGACGTTGACGGGGTCTATACCTGCGACCCGCGTCAGGTGCCCGATGCGAGGTTGTTGAAGTCGATGTCCTACCAGGAAGCGATGGAGCTTTCCTACTTCGGCGCTAAAGTTCTTCACCCCCGCACCATTACCCCCATCGCCCAGTTCCAGATCCCTTGCCTGATTAAAAATACCGGAAATCCTCAAGCACCAGGTACGCTCATTGGTGCCAGCCGTGATGAAGACGAATTACCGGTCAAGGGCATTTCCAATCTGAATAACATGGCAATGTTCAGCGTTTCCGGCCCGGGGATGAAAGGGATGGTTGGCATGGCGGCGCGCGTCTTTGCTGCAATGTCACGCGCCCGTATTTCCGTGGTGCTGATTACGCAATCATCTTCCGAATACAGTATCAGTTTCTGCGTTCCACAAAGCGACTGTGTGCGAGCTGAACGGGCAATGCAGGAAGAGTTCTACCTGGAACTGAAAGAAGGCTTACTGGAGCCGCTGGCGGTGACGGAACGGCTGGCCATTATCTCGGTGGTAGGTGATGGTATGCGCACCTTGCGTGGGATCTCGGCGAAATTCTTTGCCGCGCTGGCCCGCGCCAATATCAACATTGTCGCCATTGCTCAGGGATCTTCTGAACGCTCAATCTCTGTCGTGGTAAATAACGATGATGCGACCACTGTCGTGCGCGTTACTCATCAGATGCTGTTCAATACCGATCAGGTTATCGAAGTGTTTGTGATTGGCGTCGGTGGCGTTGGCGGTGCGCTGCTGGAGCAACTGAAGCGTCAGCAAAGCTGGCTGAAGAATAAACATATCGACTTACGTGTCTGCGGCGTTGCCAACTCGAAGGCTCTGCTCACTAGTGTGCATGGCCTTAATCTGGAAAACTGGCAGGAAGAACTTGCACAAGCCAAAGAGCCGTTTAATCTCGGGCGCTTAATTCGCCTCGTGAAAGAATATCATCTGCTGAACCCGGTCATTGTTGACTGCACCTCCAGCCAGGCAGTGGCGGATCAATATGCCGACTTCCTGCGCGAAGGTTTCCACGTTGTCACGCCGAACAAAAAGGCCAACACCTCGTCGATGGATTACTATCATCAGTTGCGTTATGCGGCGGAAAAATCGCGGCGTAAATTCCTCTATGACACCAACGTTGGGGCTGGATTACCGGTTATTGAGAACCTGCAAAATCTGCTCAATGCAGGTGATGAATTGGTGAAGTTCTCCGGCATTCTTTCAGGTTCGCTTTCTTATATCTTCGGCAAGTTAGACGAAGGCATGAGTTTCTCCGAGGCGACCACGCTGGCGCGGGAAATGGGTTATACCGAACCGGACCCGCGAGATGATCTTTCTGGTATGGATGTGGCGCGTAAACTATTGATTCTCGCTCGTGAAACGGGACGTGAACTGGAGCTGGCGGATATTGAAATTAAACCTGTGCTGCCCGCAGAGTTTAACGCCGAGGGTGATGTTGCCGCTTTTATGGCGAATCTGTCACAGCTCGACGATCTCTTTGCCGCGCGCGTGGCGAAGGCCCGTGATGAAGGAAAAGTTTTGCGCTATGTTGGCAATATTGATGAAGATGGTGTCTGCCGCGTGAAGATTGCCGAAGTGGATGGGAATGATCCGCTGTTCAAAGTGAAAAATGGCGAAAACGCCCTGGCCTTTTATAGCCACTATTATCAGCCGCTGCCGTTGGTGCTGCGCGGATATGGTGCGGGCAATGACGTTACCGCTGCCGGTGTCTTTGCCGATCTGCTACGTACCCTCTCATGGAAGTTAGGAGTCTGACATGGTTAAAGTTTATGCCCCGGCTTCCAGTGCCAATATGAGCGTCGGGTTTGATGTGCTCGGGGCGGCGGTGGCACCCGTTGATGGTGCATTGCTCGGAGATGTAGTCACGGTTGAGGCGGCAGAGACATTCAGTCTCAACAACCTCGGACGCTTTGCCGATAAGCTGCCGTCAGAACCACGGGAAAATATCGTTTATCAGTGCTGGGAGCGTTTTTGCCAGGAGCTTGGCAAGCAAATTCCAGTGGCGATGACTCTGGAAAAGAATATGCCGATCGGTTCGGGCTTAGGCTCCAGCGCCTGTTCGGTGGTCGCGGCGCTGATGGCGATGAATGAACACTGCGGCAAGCCGCTTAATGACACTCGTTTGCTGGCTTTGATGGGCGAGCTGGAAGGACGTATCTCCGGCAGCATTCATTACGACAACGTGGCACCGTGTTTTCTTGGTGGTATGCAGTTGATGATCGAAGAAAACGACATCATCAGCCAGCAAGTGCCTGGGTTTGATGAGTGGCTGTGGGTGCTGGCGTATCCGGGAATTAAAGTCTCGACGGCAGAAGCCCGGGCTATTTTACCGGCGCAGTATCGCCGCCAGGATTGCATTGCGCACGGGCGACATCTGGCTGGCTTCATTCACGCCTGCTATTCCCGTCAGCCTGAGCTTGCCGCGAAGCTGATGAAAGATGTTATCGCTGAACCCTACCGTGAACGGTTACTGCCTGGCTTCCGGCAGGCGCGGCAGGCGGTCGCGGAAATCGGCGCGGTAGCGAGCGGTATCTCCGGCTCCGGCCCGACCTTGTTCGCTCTATGTGACAAGCCGGATACCGCCCAGCGCGTTGCCGACTGGTTGGGTAAGAACTACCTGCAAAATCAGGAAGGTTTTGTTCATATTTGCCGGCTGGATACGGCGGGCGCACGAGTACTGGAAAACTAAATGAAACTCTACAATCTGAAAGATCACAACGAGCAGGTCAGCTTTGCGCAAGCCGTAACCCAGGGGTTGGGCAAAAATCAGGGGCTGTTTTTTCCGCACGACCTGCCGGAATTCAGCCTGACTGAAATTGATGAGATGCTGAAGCTGGATTTTGTCACCCGCAGTGCGAAGATCCTCTCGGCGTTTATTGGTGATGAAATCCCACAGGAAATCCTGGAAGAGCGCGTGCGCGCGGCGTTTGCCTTCCCGGCTCCGGTCGCCAATGTTGAAAGCGATGTCGGTTGTCTGGAATTGTTCCACGGGCCAACGCTGGCATTTAAAGATTTCGGCGGTCGCTTTATGGCACAAATGCTGACCCATATTGCGGATGATAAGCCAGTGACCATTCTGACCGCGACCTCCGGTGATACCGGAGCTGCAGTGGCTCATGCTTTCTACGGTTTGCCGAATGTGAAAGTGGTTATCCTCTATCCACGAGGCAAAATCAGTCCACTGCAAGAAAAACTGTTCTGTACGTTGGGCGGCAATATCGAAACTGTTGCCATCGACGGCGATTTCGATGCCTGTCAGGCGCTGGTGAAGCAGGCGTTTGATGATGAAGAACTGAAAGTGGCGCTGGGGTTAAACTCGGCTAACTCGATTAACATCAGCCGTTTGCTGGCGCAGATTTGCTACTACTTTGAAGCTGTTGCGCAGCTGCCGCAGGAGGCGCGCAACCAGCTGGTTGTCTCGGTGCCAAGCGGAAACTTCGGCGATTTGACGGCGGGTCTGCTGGCGAAGTCATTCGGTCTGCCGGTGAAACGTTTTATTGCTGCGACCAACGTGAACGATACCGTGCCACGTTTCCTGCACGACGGTCAGTGGTCACCCAAAGCGACTCAGGCGACGTTATCCAACGCGATGGACGTGAGTCAGCCGAACAACTGGCCGCGTGTGGAAGAGTTGTTCCGCCGCAAAATCTGGCAACTGAAAGAGCTGGGTTATGCAGCCGTGGATGATGAAACCACGCAACAGACAATGCGTGAGTTAAAAGAACTGGGCTACACCTCGGAGCCGCACGCTGCCGTAGCGTATCGTGCGCTGCGTGACCAGTTGAATCCAGGCGAATATGGCTTGTTCCTCGGCACCGCGCATCCGGCGAAATTTAAAGAGAGCGTGGAAGCGATTCTCGGTGAAACGTTGGATCTGCCAAAAGAGCTGGCAGAACGTGCTGATTTACCCTTGCTTTCACATAATCTGCCCGCCGATTTTGCTGCGTTGCGTAAATTGATGATGAATCATCAGTAAAATCTATTCATTATCTCAATCAGGCCGGGTTTGCTTTTATGCAGCCCGGCTTTTTTATGAAGAAATTATGGAGAAAAACGACAGGGAAAAAGGAGAAATTCTCAATAAATGCGGTAACTTAGAGATTAGGATTGCGGAGAATAACAACCGTCGTTCTCATCGCGTAATCTCCGGATATCGACCCATAACGGGCAATGATAAAAGGAGTAACCTGTGAAAAAGATGCAATCTATCGTACTCGCACTTTCCCTGGTTCTGGTCGCTCCCATGGCAGCACAGGCTGCGGAAATTACGTTAGTCCCGTCAGTAAAATTACAGATAGGCGATCGTGATAATCGTGGCTATTACTGGGATGGAGGTCACTGGCGCGACCACGGCTGGAGGAAACAACATTATGAATGGCGAGGCAATCGCTGGCACCCACACGGACCGCCGCCACCGCCGCGCCACCATAAGAAAGCACCTCATGATCATCACGGCGGTCATGGTCCAGGCAAACATCACCGCTAAATGACAAATGCCGGGTAACAATCCGGCATTCAGCGCCTGATGCGACGCTGGCGCGTCTTATCAGGCCTACGTTAATTCTGCAATATATTGAATCTGCATGCTTTTGTAGGCCGGATAAGGCGTTCACGCCGCATCCGGCATTGACTACAAACTTAACGCTGCTCGTAGCGTTTAAACACCAGTTCGCCATTGCTGGAGGAATCTTCATCAAAGAAGTAACCTTCGCTATTAAAACCAGTCAGTTGCTCTGGTTTGGTCAGCCGATTTTCAATAATGAAACGACTCATCAGACCGCGTGCTTTCTTAGCGTAGAAGCTGATGATCTTAAATTTGCCGTTTTTCTCATCGAGGAACACCGGCTTGATAATCTCGGCATTCAATTTCTTCGGCTTCACCGATTTAAAATACTCATCTGACGCCAGATTAATCACCACATTATCGCCTTGTGCTGCGAGCGCCTCGTTCAGCTTGTTGGTGATGATATCTCCCCAGAATTGATACAGATCTTTCCCTCGGGCATTCTCAAGACGGATCCCCATTTCCAGACGATAAGGCTGCATTAAATCGAGCGGGCGCAGTACGCCATACAAGCCGGAAAGCATTCGCAAATGCTGTTGGGCAAAATCGAAATCGTCTTCGCTGAAGGTTTCGGCCTGCAAGCCGGTGTAGACATCACCTTTAAACGCCAGAATCGCCTGGCGGGCATTCGCCGGCGTGAAATCTGGCTGCCAGTCATGAAAGCGAGCGGCGTTGATACCCGCCAGTTTGTCGCTGATGCGCATCAGCGTGCTAATCTGCGGAGGCGTCAGTTTCCGCGCTTCATGGATCAACTGCTGGGAATTGTCTAACAGCTCCGGCAGCGTATAGCGCGTGGTGGTCAACGGGCTTTGGTAATCAAGCGTTTTCGCAGGTGAAATAAGAATCAGCATATCCAGTCCTTGCAGGAAATTTATGCCGACTTTAGCAAAAAAAGAGAATGAGTTGATCGATAGTTGTGATTACTCCTGCGAAACATCATCCCACGCGTCCGGAGAAAGCTGGCGACCGATATCCGGATAACGCAACGGATCAAACACCGGGCGCACGCCGAGTTTACGCTGGCGTAGATAATCACTGGCAATGGTATGAACCACAGGCGAGAGCAGTAAAATGGCGGTCAAATTGGTAATAGCCATGCAGGCCATTATGATATCTGCCAGTTGCCACATCAGCGGAAGGCTTAGCAAGGTGCCGCCGATGACCGTTGCGAAGGTGCAGATCCGCAAACACCAGATCGCTTTAGGGTTGTTCAGGCGTAAAAAGAAGAGATTGTTTTCGGCATAAATGTAGTTGGCAACGATGGAGCTGAAGGCAAACAGAATAACCACGAGGGTAACAAATTCAGCACCCTAGGAACCCATTAGCACCCGCATCGCCTTCTGGATAAGCTGAATACCTTCCAGCGGCATGTAGGTTGTGCCGTTACCCGCCAGTAATATCAGCATGGCGCTTGCCGTACAGATGACCAGGGTGTCGATAAAAATGCCAATCATCTGGACAATCCCTTGTGCTGCCGGATGCGGAGGCCAGGATGCAGCTGCCGCTGCCGCGTTTGGCGTCGATCCCATTCCCGCCTCATTGGAAAACATACTGCGCTGAAAACCGTTAGTAATCGCCTGGCTTAAGGTATATCCCGCCGCGCCGCCTGCCGCTTCCTGCCAGCCAAAAGCACTCTCAAAAATAGACCAAATGACGTGGGGAAGTTGCCCGATATTTATTACGCAAATCACCAGGCTGGTCAGTACCCAGATTATCGCCATCAACGGGACAAACCCCTGCATGAGCCGGGCGACGCCATGAAGACCGCGAGTGATTGCCAGCAGAGCAAAGACAGCGAGAATAATGCCTGTCACCAGCGGAGGAAAATCAAAAGAAAAACTCAGGGCTCGGGCAACGGCGTTCGCCTGAACTCCGCTGAAAATTATGCCGTAGGCGATGAGCAAAAAGACGGCGAACAGAACGCCCATCCAGCGCATCCCCAGCCCGCGCGCCATATACCATGCCGGTCCGCCACGAAACTGCCCATTGACGTCACGTTCTTTATAAAGTTGTGCAAGGGAACATTCGGCAAACGAGGTCGCCATGCCGATAAACGCAGCAACCCACATCCAAAAGACGGCACCTGGTCCACCGGCGGTAATTGCCAGCGCAACGCCGGCCAGGTTGCCGCTACCCACGCGCGCCGCAAGACTGGTACACAATGACTGAAATGAGGTTAAACCGCCTGGCTGTGGATGAATGCTATTTTTAAGACTTTTGCCAAACTGGCGGATGTAGCGAAATTGCACAAATCCGGTGCGAAAAGTGAACCAACAACCTGCGCCGAAGAGCAGGTAAATCATTACCGATCCCCAAAGGACGCTGTTAATAAAGGAGAAAAAATCTGGCATGCATATCCCTCTTATTGCCGGTCGCGATGACTTTCCTGTGTAAACGTTACCAATTGTTTAAGAAGTATATACGCTACGAGGTACTTGATAACTTCTGCGTAGCATACATGAGGTTTTGTATAAAAATGGCGGGCGATATCAACGCAGTGTCAGAAATCCGAAACAGTCTCGCCTAGCGATAACCGTCTTGTCGGCGGTTGCGCTGACGTTGCGTCGTGATATCATCAGGGCAGACCGGTTACATCCCCCTAACAAGCTGTTTAAAGAGAAATACTATCATGACGGACAAATTGACCTCCCTTCGTCAGTACACCACCGTAGTGGCCGACACTGGGGACATCGCGGCAATGAAGCTGTATCAACCGCAGGATGCCACAACCAACCCTTCTCTCATTCTTAACGCAGCGCAGATTCCGGAATACCGTAAGTTGATTGATGATGCTGTCGCCTGGGCGAAACAGCAGAGCAACGATCGCGCGCAGCAGATCGTGGACGCGACCGACAAACTGGCAGTAAATATTGGTCTGGAAATCCTGAAACTGGTTCCGGGCCGTATCTCAACTGAAGTTGATGCGCGTCTTTCCTATGACACCGAAGCGTCAATTGCGAAAGCAAAACGCCTGATCAAACTCTACAACGATGCAGGTATTAGCAACGATCGTATTCTGATCAAACTGGCTTCTACCTGGCAGGGTATCCGTGCTGCAGAACAGCTGGAAAAAGAAGGTATCAACTGTAACCTGACCCTGCTGTTTTCCTTCGCTCAGGCTCGTGCTTGTGCGGAGGCGGGCGTGTTCCTGATCTCGCCGTTTGTTGGCCGTATTCTTGACTGGTACAAAGCGAATACCGATAAGAAAGAGTACGCTCCGGCAGAAGATCCGGGCGTGGTTTCTGTATCTGAAATCTACCAGTACTACAAAGAGCACGGTTATGAAACCGTGGTTATGGGCGCAAGCTTCCGTAACACCGGCGAAATTCTGGAACTGGCAGGCTGTGACCGTCTGACCATCGCACCGGCACTGCTGAAAGAGCTGGCGGAGAGCGAAGGGGCTATCGAACGTAAACTGTCTTACACCGGCGAAGTGAAAGCGCGTCCGGCGCGTATCACTGAGTCCGAGTTCCTGTGGCAGCACAACCAGGATCCAATGGCAGTAGATAAACTGGCGGAAGGTATCCGTAAGTTTGCTATTGACCAGGAAAAACTGGAAAAAATGATCGGCGATCTGCTGTAATCATTCTTAGCGTGACCGGGAAGTCGGTCACGCTACCTCTTCTGAAGCCTGTCTGTCACTCCCTTCGCAGTGTATCATTCTGTTTAACGAGACTGTTTAAACGGAAAAATCTTGATGAATACTTTACGTATTGGCTTAGTTTCCATCTCTGATCGCGCATCCAGCGGCGTTTATCAGGATAAAGGCATTCCAGCGCTGGAAGAATGGCTGACATCGGCGCTAACCACGCCGTTTGAACTGGAAACCCGCTTAATCCCCGATGAGCAGGCGATCATCGAGCAAACGTTGTGTGAGCTGGTGGATGAAATGAGTTGCCATCTGGTGCTCACCACGGGCGGAACTGGCCCGGCGCGTCGTGACGTAACGCCCGATGCGACGCTGGCAGTAGCGGACCGCGAGATGCCTGGCTTTGGTGAACAGATGCGCCAGATCAGCCTGCATTTTGTACCAACTGCGATCCTTTCGCGTCAGGTGGGCGTGATTCGCAAACAGGCGCTGATCCTTAACTTACCCGGTCAGCCGAAGTCTATTAAAGAGACGCTGGAAGGTGTGAAGGACGCTGAGGGTAACGTTGTGGTGCATGGTATTTTTGCCAGCGTACCGTACTGCATTCAGTTGCTGGAAGGGCCATACGTTGAAACGGCACCAGAAGTGGTTGCTGCATTCAGACCGAAGAGTGCAAGACGCGACGTTAGCGAATAAAAAAATCCCCCCGAGCGGGGGGATCTCAAGACAATTAGTGGGATTCACCAATCGGCAGAACGGTGCGACCAAACTGCTCGTTCAGCACTTCACCCATCGCCAGATAGATTGCGCTGGCACCGCAGATCAGACCAATCCAGCCGGCAAAGTGGATGATCGCGGCATTACCGGCAATGTTACCGATCGCCAGCAGGGCAAACAGCACGGTCAGGCTAAAGAAAACGAATTGCAGGACGCGTGCGCCTTTCAGAGTGCCGAAGAACATAAACAGCGTAAATACGCCCCACAGACCCAGGTAGACACCAAGGAACTGTGCATTTGGCGCATCGGTCAGACCCAGTTTCGGCATCAGCAGAATCGCAACCAGCGTCAGCCAGAAAGAACCGTAAGAGGTGAATGCGGTTAAACCGAAAGTGTTGCCTTTTTTGTACTCCAGCAGACCAGCAAAAATTTGCGCGATGCCGCCGTAGAAAATGCCCATGGCAAGAATAATACCGTCCAGAGCGAAATAACCCACGTTGTGCAGGTTAAGCAGAATGGTGGTCATGCCGAAGCCCATCAGGCCCAGCGGTGCCGGATTAGCCAACTTAGTGTTGCCCATAATTCCTCAAAAATCATCATCGAATGAATGGTGAAATAATTTCCCTGAATAACTGTAGTGTTTTCAGGGCGCGGCATAATAATCAGCCAGTGGGGCAGTGTCTACGATCTTTTGAGGGGAAAATGAAAATTTTCCCCGGTTTCCGGTATCAGACCTGAGTGGCGCTAACCATCCGGCGCAGGCAGGCGATTTGCAGTACGGCTGGAATCGTCACGCGATAGGCGCTGCCGCTGACCGCTTTAACCCCATTTAATGCTGCGCCCACAGGGCCTCCCAGCCCCGCGCCGCGCAGCAAACCATGCCCAAGTACGCTCATTGCTGCGTGGGTGCGTAAAATGCGGGTCAGTTGGCTGGAAAGCAAATGCGACACACCTTTTGCCAATAATTTGTCTTTCATCAGCAGCTCTTCCAGCTCATTCACCCTGGCATCGACCGCGTGCAGAAACTCCTGCTTATGTTCCTCGTCCATTTTCTTCCAGGTATTACGCAGAAATTGTTCCAGTAACTGTTGCTCAATTTCAAACGTAGACATCTCTTTGTCGGCTTTCAGCTTCAATCGCTTTGAAACATCGAGCAAAATGGCCCGATACAATTTACCGTGTCCGCGCAGTTTGTTGGCGATACTATCGCCACCAAAATGCTGTAATTCTCCGGCAATCAGCTGCTAGTTGCGGCGATGTTGCTCGGGATGCCCTTCCATCGATTTAAACAGTTCGTTGCGCATCAGTACGCTGGAGAGGCGAGTTTTGCCTTTTTCATTATGGGTGAGCAATCGGGCGAAATTTGCCAACTGTTCCTCACTACAATGCTGAAGAAAATCCAGATCTGAATCATTCAGGTAATTAACATTCATTTTTTGTGGCTTCTATATTCTGGCGTTAGTCGTCGCCGATAATTTTCAGCGTGGCCATATCCGATGAGTTCACCGTATGACCGGAAAAGGTGATTTTTGAGACGCAGCGTTTATTGTCGTTATCGCTGTTAATGTTGATCCAGTCAGTGGTTTGCCCTTCTTTTATTTCTGAAGGAATATTCAGGCTCTGACTGGCGCTACGGGCGGCTTTGAAATAAACCGATGCACCGCTTAACTGTAAATCGCCATGGTCGGCAGAGAGTTGTATGCGTTTCACAATGCGACAAACAGGAAGTTTCAGCGCCAGATCGTTGGTTTCGTTACGCGGCATTGCAATGACGCCGAGGAGTTTATGGTCGTTTGCCTGCGCCGTGCAGCACAGCATCAGGCTAATCGCCAGGCTGGCGGAAATCGTAAAAACGGATTTCATAAGGATTCTCTTAGTGGGAAGAGGTAGGGGGATGAATACCCACTAGTTTACTGCTGATAAAGAGAAGATTCAGGCACGTAATCTTTTCTTTTTATTACAATTTTTTGATGAATGCCTTGGCTGCGATTCATTCTTTATATGAATAAAATTGCTGTCAATTTTACGTCTTGTCCTGCCATATCGCGAAATTTCTGCGCAAAAGCACAAAAAATTTTTGCATCTCCCCCTTGATGACGTGGGTTACGACCCCATTTAGTAGTCAACCGCAGTGAGTGAGTCTGCAAAAAAATGAAATTGGGCAGTTGAAACCAGACGTTTCGCCCCTATTACAGACTCACAACCACATGATGACCGAATATATAGTGGAGACGTTTAGATGGGTAAAATAATTGGTATCGACCTGGGTACTACCAACTCTTGTGTAGCGATTATGGATGGCACCATTCCTCGCGTGCTGGAGAACGCCGAAGGCGATCGCACCACGCCTTCTATCATTGCCTATACCCAGGATGGTGAAACTCTGGTTGGTCAGCCGGCTAAACGTCAGGCAGTGACGAACCCGCAAAACACCCTGTTTGCGATTAAACGCCTGATTGGCCGCCGCTTCCAGGACGAAGAAGTACAGCGTGATGTTTCCATCATGCCGTTCAAAATTATTGCTGCTGATAACGGCGACGCATGGGTCGAAGTTAAAGGCCAGAAAATGGCACCGCCGCAGATTTCTGCTGAAGTGCTGAAAAAAATGAAGAAAACCGCTGAAGATTACCTGGGTGAACCGGTAACTGAAGCTGTTATCACCGTACCGGCATACTTTAACGATGCTCAGCGTCAGGCAACCAAAGACGCAGGCCGTATCGCTGGTCTGGAAGTAAAACGTATCATCAACGAACCGACCGCAGCTGCGCTGGCTTACGGTCTGGACAAAGGCACTGGCAACCGTACTATCGCGGTTTATGACCTGGGGGGTGGTACTTTCGATATTTCTATTATCGAAATCGACGAAGTTGACGGCGAAAAAACCTTCGAAGTTCTGGCAACCAACGGTGATACCCACCTGGGTGGTGAAGACTTCGACAGCCGTCTGATCAACTATCTGGTTGAAGAATTCAAGAAAGATCAGGGCATTGACCTGCGCAACGATCCGCTGGCAATGCAGCGCCTGAAAGAAGCGGCAGAAAAAGCGAAAATCGAACTGTCTTCCGCTCAGCAGACCGACGTTAACCTGCCATACATCACTGCAGACGCGACCGGTCCGAAACACATGAACATCAAAGTGACTCGTGCGAAACTGGAAAGCCTGGTTGAAGATCTGGTAAACCGTTCCATTGAGCCGCTGAAAGTTGCACTGCAGGATGCTGGCCTGTCCGTATCTGATATCGACGACGTTATCCTCGTTGGTGGTCAGACTCGTATGCCAATGGTTCAGAAGAAAGTTGCTGAGTTCTTTGGTAAAGAGCCGCGTAAAGACGTTAACCCGGACGAAGCTGTAGCAATCGGTGCTGCTGTTCAGGGTGGTGTTCTGACTGGTGACGTAAAAGACGTACTGCTGCTGGACGTTACCCCGCTGTCTCTGGGTATCGAAACCATGGGCGGTGTGATGACGACGCTGATCGCGAAAAACACCACTATCCCGACCAAGCACAGCCAGGTGTTCTCTACCGCTGAAGACAACCAGTCTGCGGTAACCATCCATGTGCTGCAGGGTGAACGTAAACGTGCGGCTGATAACAAATCTCTGGGTCAGTTCAACCTAGATGGTATCAACCCGGCACCGCGCGGCATGCCGCAGATCGAAGTTACCTTCGATATCGATGCTGACGGTATCCTGCACGTTTCCGCGAAAGATAAAAACAGCGGTAAAGAGCAGAAGATCACCATCAAGGCTTCTTCTGGTCTGAACGAAGATGAAATCCAGAAAATGGTACGCGACGCAGAAGCTAACGCCGAAGCTGACCGTAAGTTTGAAGAGCTGGTACAGACTCGCAACCAGGGCGACCATCTGCTGCACAGCACCCGTAAGCAGGTTGAAGAAGCAGGCGACAAACTGCCGGCTGACGACAAAACTGCTATCGAGTCTGCGCTGACTGCACTGGAAACTGCTCTGAAAGGTGAAGACAAAGCCGCTATCGAAGCGAAAATGCAGGAACTGGCACAGGTTTCCCAGAAACTGATGGAAATCGCCCAGCAGCAACATGCCCAGCAGCAGACTGCCGGTGCTGATGCTTCTGCAAACAACGCGAAAGATGACGATGTTGTCGACGCTGAATTTGAAGAAGTCAAAGACAAAAAATAATCGCCCTATAAACGGGTAATTATACTGACACGGGCGAAGGGGAATTTCCTCTCCGCCCGTGCATTCATCTAGGGGCAATTTAAAAAAGATGGCTAAGCAAGATTATTACGAGATTTTAGGCGTTTCCAAAACAGCGGAAGAGCGTGAAATCAGAAAGGCCTACAAACGCCTGGCCATGAAATACCACCCGGACCGTAACCAGGGTGACAAAGAGGCCGAGGCGAAATTTAAAGAGATCAAGGAAGCTTATGAAGTTCTGACCGACTCGCAAAAACGTGCGGCATACGATCAGTATGGTCATGCTGCGTTTGAGCAAGGAGGCATGGGCGGCGGTGGTTTTGGCGGCGGCGCAGACTTCAGCGATATTTTTGGTGACGTTTTCGGCGATATTTTTGGCGGCGGACGTGGTCGTCAACGTGCGGCGCGCGGTGCTGATTTACGCTATAACATGGAGCTCACCCTCGAAGAAGCTGTACGTGGCGTGACCAAAGAGATCCGCATTCCGACTCTGGAAGAGTGTGACGTTTGCCACGGTAGCGGTGCAAAACCAGGTACACAGCCGCAGACCTGTCCGACCTGTCATGGTTCTGGTCAGGTGCAGATGCGCCAGGGATTCTTCGCTGTACAGCAGACCTGTCCACACTGTCAGGGCCGCGGTACGCTGATCAAAGATCCGTGCAACAAATGTCATGGTCATGGTCGTGTTGAGCGCAGCAAAACGCTGTCCGTTAAAATCCCGGCAGGGGTGGACACTGGAGACCGCATCCGTCTTGCGGGCGAAGGTGAAGCGGGCGAGCATGGCGCACCGGCAGGCGATCTGTACGTTCAGGTTCAGGTTAAACAGCACCCGATTTTCGAGCGTGAAGGCAACAACCTGTATTGCGAAGTCCCGATCAACTTCGCTATGGCGGCGCTGGGTGGCGAAATCGAAGTACCGACCCTTGATGGTCGCGTCAAACTGAAAGTGCCTGGCGAAACCCAGACCGGTAAGCTATTCCGTATGCGCGGTAAAGGCGTCAAGTCTGTCCGCGGTGGCGCACAGGGTGATTTGCTGTGCCGCGTTGTCGTCGAAACACCGGTAGGCCTGAACGAAAAGCAGAAACAGCTGCTGCAAGAGCTGCAAGAAAGCTTCGGTGGCCCAACCGGCGAGCACAACAGCCCGCGCTCAAAGAGCTTCTTTGATGGTGTGAAGAAGTTTTTTGACGACCTGACCCGCTAACCTCCCCAAAAGCCTGCCCGTGGGCAGGCCTGGGTAAAAATAGGGTGCGTTGAAGATATGCGAGCACCTGTAAAGTGGCGGGGATCACTCCCCGCCGTTGCTCTTACTCGGATTCGTAAGCCGTGAAAACAGCAACCTCCGTCTGGCCAGTTCGGATGTGAACCTCACAGAGGTCTTTTCTCGTTACCAGCGCCGCCACTACGGCGGTGATACAGATGACGATCAGGGCGACAATCATCGCCTTATGCTGCTTCATTGCTCTCTTCTCCTTGACCTTACGGTCAGTAAGAGGCACTCTACATGTGTTCAGCATATAGGAGGCCTCGGGTTGATGGTAAAATATCACTCGGGGCTTTTCTCTATCTGCCGTTCAGCTAATGCCTGAGACAGACAGCCTCAAGCACCCGCCGCTATTATATCGCTCTCTTTAACCCATTTTGTTTTATCGATTCTAATCCTGAAGACGCCTCGCATTTTTGTGGCGTAATTTTTTAATGATTTAATTATTTAACTTTAATTTATCTCTTCATCGCAATTATTGACGACAAGCTGGATTATTTTTGAAATATTGGCCTAACAAGCATCGCCGACTGACAACAAATTAATTATTACTTTTCCTAATTAATCCCTCAGGAATCCTCACCTTAAGCTATGATTATCTGGGCTTAGGGTCACTCGTGAGCGCTTACAGCCGTCAAAAACGCATCTCACCGCTGATGGCGCAAATTCTTCAATAGCTCGCAAAAAACGAATTATTCCTACACTATAATCTGATTTTAACGATGATTCGTGCGGGGTAAAATAGTAAAAACGATCTATTCACCTGAAAGAGAAATAAAAAGTGAAACATCTGCATCGATTCTTTAGCAGTGATGCCTCGGGAGGCATTATTCTTATCATTGCCGCTATCCTGGCGATGATTATGGCCAACAGCGGCGCAACCAGTGGATGGTATCACGACTTTCTGGAGACGCCGGTTCAGCTCCGGGTTGGTTCACTCGAAATCAACAAAAACATGCTGTTATGGATAAATGACGCGCTGATGGCGGTATTTTTCCTGTTAGTCGGTCTGGAAGTTAAACGTGAACTGATGCAAGGATCGCTAGCCAGCTTACGCCAGGCCGCATTTCCAGTTATTGCCGCTATTGGTGGGATGATTGTGCCGGCATTACTCTATCTGGCTTTTAACTATGCCGATCCGATTACCCGCGAAGGGTGGGCGATCCCGGCGGCTACTGACATTGCTTTTGCACTTGGTGTACTGGCGCTGTTGGGAAGTCGTGTTCCGTTAGCGCTGAAGATCTTTTTGATGGCTCTGGCTATTATCGACGATCTTGGGGCCATCATTATCATCGCATTGTTCTACACTAATGACTTATCGATGGCCTCTCTTGGCGTCGTGGCTGTAGCAATTGCGGTACTCGCGGTATTGAATCTGTGTGGTGTACGCCGCACGGGCGTCTATATTCTTGTTGGCGTGGTGTTGTGGACTGCGGTGTTGAAATCGGGGGTTCACGCAACTCTGGCGGGGGTAATTGTCGGCTTCTTTATTCCTTTGAAAGAGAAGCATGGGCGTTCTCCAGCGAAGCGACTGGAGCATGTGTTGCACCCGTGGGTGGCGTATCTGATTTTGCCGCTGTTTGCATTTGCTAATGCTGGCGTTTCACTGCAAGGCGTCACGCTGGATGGCTTGACCTCCATTCTGCCATTGGGGATCATCGCTGGCTTGCTGATTGGCAAACCGCTGGGGATTAGTCTGTTCTGCTGGTTGGCGCTGCGTTTGAAACTGGCGCATCTGCCTGAGGGAACGACTTATCAGCAAATTATGGTGGTGGGGATCCTGTGCGGTATCGGTTTTACTATGTCTATCTTTATTGCCAGCCTGGCCTTTGGTAGCGTAGATCCAGAACTGATTAACTGGGCGAAACTCGGTATCCTGGTCGGTTCTATCTCTTCGGCGGTAATTGGATACAGCTGGTTACGCGTTCGTTTGCGTCCATCAGTTTGACAGGACGGTTTACCGGGGAGCCATAAACGGCTCCCTTTTCATTGTTATCAGGGAGAGAAATGAGCATGTCTCATATCAATTACAACCACTTGTATTACTTCTGGCATGTCTATAAAGAAGGTTCCGTGGTTGGCGCAGCGGAGGCGCTTTATTTAACTCCACAAACCATTACCGGACAGATTCGAGCGCTGGAAGAGCGCCTGCAAGGCAAATTATTTAAACGCAAGGGACGTGGTCTCGAACCCAGCGAGCTGGGAGAACTGGTCTATCGCTATGCCGATAAAATGTTCACCTTAAGCCAGGAAATGCTGGATATTGTGAACTATCGCAAAGAATCCAATTTATTGTTTGACGTTGGCGTGGCTGATGCACTTTCCAAACGCCTGGTCAGTAGCGTACTTAACGCCGCAGTGGTAGAAGGCGAGCCCATTCATCTTCGCTGCTTCGAATCCACCCACGAAATGCTGCTGGAGCAATTAAGTCAGCATAAACTGGATATGATCATTTCTGACTGTCCGATAGACTCTACGCAGCAGGAAGGCCTGTTCTCCGTGAGAATTGGCGAATGTGGCGTGAGTTTCTGGTGTACAAATCCACCACCAGAAAAACCGTTCCCGGCTTGTCTGGAAGAACGGCGACTTTTGATTCCTGGGCGACGTTCAATGTTAGGGCGCAAATTGCTTAACTGGTTTAACTCCCAGGGATTAAACGTAGAAATCCTCGGCGAGTTTGATGATGCCGCTTTGATGAAAGCTTTTGGTGCGATGCACAATGCAATCTTCGTTGCCCCAACGCTTTATGCATATGACTTTTATGCCGATAAAACTGTCGTAGAAATTGGTCGCGTCGAGAATGTGATGGAAGAGTACCATGCTATTTTTGCTGAGCGGATGATTCAGCACCCGGCGGTACAGCGAATCTGCAATACGGATTATTCTGCGCTTTTTAGTCCAGCGGTGCATTAATCGGCAGCTCCCCCAAAGTTAAGGTGGGGGAGATAGATTAGTTGTACATTACCACGATTTTGACTCGGCTCATTATTTGCCCGCTTGAGACATTGTTTCCATATGTACGCGGGCGAATAAATAGAGGAATCTGATTACTTCCTTCATGGGGATGCTGAAAAGAGTAGTAATTGCTTTTACCATACTGGATTTCATTCGTACCATCATTGGAG
>NZ_JBQZXC010000008.1:0-52952 GCF_053555815.1 Shigella sp. SIG6
TCAAAATAGACCCGTATTTTTTCCATTGCTTCACAACGGACACGATTCAACAACATCTAATTATCCTGGAGTCGTCAAGGATCTGGGGTGAAAGGGCATTAAATGCTAATGGTGTTGATATTATGTAAACTAATGTGAAGAAGCTTTTGTTAAAGTTGACAAAAGGTTATAGAAAGGAGTAAAAGACCACATCAATTAGCTGTATAAAAGAATTTCTACAGTGATTGTAAGGTTTTTTTATTCCTCCCCATGAATCGATGTGGCGTCCATCTGCCGTGAAGAGCAGTGAATCTGGCGCTACTTTTGATGAGTAAGCAATGAGTATGTCAACATCCACTGAAGTCATCGCTCATCACTGGGCATTCGCTATCTTTCTTATCGTTGCCATTGGCCTGTGTTGCCTGATGCTGGTAGGCGGTTGGTTTTTAGGCGGTCGCGCACGCGCGAGGTCGAAAAACGTGCCGTTTGAATCCGGTATCGACTCGGTCGGCTCCGCCCGCTTACGCCTGTCCGCCAAGTTTTATCTGGTGGCCATGTTCTTCGTTATCTTCGACGTTGAAGCGCTGTATCTGTTCGCATGGTCAACCTCTATCCGCGAAAGCGGCTGGGTAGGCTTTGTGGAAGCTGCAATTTTTATTTTTGTGTTACTGGCAGGTCTGGTTTATCTGGTGCGTATTGGCGCGCTGGACTGGACGCCCGCGCGTTCACGCCGCGAGCGTATGAACCCGGAAACGAACAGTATCGCTAATCGTCAACGCTAACCGCGAGGCATTAAGATGGATTATACGCTCACCCGCATAGATCCCAACGGTGAGAACGACCGTTACCCCCTGCAAAAGCAGGAGATCGTAACCGACCCTCTGGAGCAAGAAGTTAACAAAAACGTGTTTATGGGCAAGCTCAATGACATGGTTAACTGGGGTCGTAAAAACTCAATTTGGCCGTATAACTTCGGTCTTTCCTGCTGTTACGTTGAGATGGTGACTTCGTTTACCGCGGTGCATGACGTGGCGCGTTTTGGCGCAGAAGTATTGCGTGCTTCGCCGCGTCAGGCTGACCTGATGGTGGTTGCAGGAACCTGCTTTACCAAAATGGCACCGGTTATTCAGCGTCTGTATGACCAGATGCTGGAACCAAAATGGGTTATCTCAATGGGTGCCTGTGCCAACTCTGGTGGTATGTACGATATTTATTCCGTTGTGCAGGGCGTCGATAAATTCATCCCGGTTGATGTGTATATCCCGGGCTGCCCGCCGCGTCCTGAAGCGTACATGCAGGCACTGATGCTGTTGCAGGAATCTATCGGCAAAGAACGTCGTCCGCTCTCCTGGGTGGTTGGCGATCAGGGCGTTTATCGCGCCAATATGCAATCAGAGCGCGAACGCAAGCGCGGTGAACGCATTGCCGTAACCAACCTGCGTACACCTGACGAGATTTAATTTGCGCCTGTCGGCAAAGGGATTTTTCTTCGCTTATTCCTAAATCTATTTCGCGAAGCTTACTGCGCCGACAGTCACCACGGACCATTTGCAATGGTGAACAATATGACCGACTTAACCGCGCAAGAACCCGCCTGGCAGACCCGCGATCATCTTGATGATCCGGTAATTGGCGAACTGCGCAACCGTTTTGGGCCGGATGCCTTTACTGTTCAGGCGACTCGCACCGGGGTTCCCGTTGTGTGGATCAAGCGTGAACAATTACTGGAAGTTGGCGATTTCTTAAAGAAACTGCCGAAACCTTACGTCATGCTGTTTGACTTACACGGCATGGACGAACGTCTGCGCACACACCGCGAAGGGTTACCTGCCGCGGATTTTTCCGTTTTCTACCATCTGATTTCTATCGATCGTAACCGCGACATCATGCTGAAGGTGGCGCTGGCAGAAAACGACCTGCACGTACCGACCTTCACCAAACTGTTCCCGAACGCTAACTGGTATGAGCGTGAAACCTGGGATCTGTTTGGCATTACTTTCGACGGTCACCCGAACCTGCGCCGCATCATGATGCCGCAAACCTGGAAAGGTCACCCGCTGCGTAAAGATTACCCGGCGCGCGCTACCGAATTCTCGCCGTTTGAGCTGACCAAAGCCAAACAGGATCTGGAGATGGAAGCCCTGACCTTCAAACCGGAAGAGTGGGGGATGAAGCGCGGCACCGAAAACGAGGACTTCATGTTCCTCAACCTCGGTCCGAACCACCCGTCGGCGCACGGGGCTTTCCGTATCGTTTTACAACTCGACGGCGAAGAGATTGTCGACTGCGTACCAGACATCGGCTACCACCACCGTGGTGCGGAGAAAATGGGCGAGCGCCAGTCCTGGCACAGCTACATTCCGTATACCGACCGTATTGAATACCTCGGCGGCTGCGTTAACGAAATGCCTTACGTGCTGGCGGTAGAGAAACTGGCCGGGATCACCGTGCCGGATCGCGTTAACGTCATTCGCGTTATGCTCTCCGAACTGTTCCGTATCAACAGCCACCTGCTGTACATCTCGACCTTTATTCAGGACGTCGGCGCAATGACGCCCGTGTTCTTCGCCTTTACCGATCGTCAGAAAATTTACGATCTGGTGGAAGCGATCACGGGTTTCCGTATGCACCCGGCGTGGTTCCGTATTGGCGGCGTAGCGCACGACCTGCCGCGCGGCTGGGATCGTCTGCTGCGTGAGTTCCTCGACTGGATGCCGAAACGTCTGGCGTCTTACGAGAAAGCGGCGCTGCAAAATACCATTCTGAAAGGTCGTTCCCAGGGCGTTGCCGCCTATGGCGCGAAAGAGGCGCTGGAGTGGGGCACCACTGGCGCGGGCCTGCGTGCTACCGGGATCGACTTCGACGTGCGTAAGGCGCGTCCTTATTCTGGCTATGAAAACTTCGACTTTGAAATCCCGGTTGGTGGTGGTGTTTCTGACTGCTACACCCGCGTAATGCTGAAAGTGGAAGAGCTGCGCCAGAGTCTGCGCATTCTTGAGCAGTGCCTCAACAACATGCCGGAAGGCCCGTTCAAAGCGGATCACCCGCTGACCACGCCGCCGCCGAAAGAGCGCACGCTGCAACATATCGAAACCCTGATCACCCACTTCCTGCAAGTGTCGTGGGGGCCGGTGATGCCTGCCAATGAATCTTTCCAGATGATTGAGGCGACCAAGGGGATCAACAGTTACTACCTGACCAGCGACGGTAGCACCATGAGTTATCGCACTCGTATCCGCACGCCGAGTTATGCGCATTTGCAGCAAATTCCGGCGGCGATCCGCGGCAGCCTGGTGTCTGACCTGATTGTTTATCTGGGCAGTATCGATTTTGTTATGTCAGATGTGGACCGCTAATTATGCACGAGAATCAACAACCACAAACCGAGGCTTTTGAGCTGAGTGCGGCAGAGCGTGAAGCGATTGAGCACGAGATGCACCACTACGAAGACCCGCGTGCGGCGTCCATTGAAGCGCTGAAAATCGTTCAGAAGCAGCGTGGCTGGGTGCCGGATGGTGCGATCCACGCGATCGCCGATGTGCTGGGTATTCCGGCAAGCGACGTCGAAGGTGTGGCAACGTTCTACAGTCAGATCTTCCGCCAGCCGGTTGGTCGCCATGTGATCCGTTATTGCGACAGCGTGGTCTGTCATATCAACGGGTATCAGGGTATTCAGGCGGCGCTCGAGAAAAAGCTGAACATCAAACCAGGGCAAACGACATTTGATGGCCGCTTTACGCTGCTGCCAACTTGCTGCCTGGGGAACTGTGATAAAGGGCCAAACATGATGATCGATGAGGACACTCACGCGCATCTGACCCCGGAAGCGATCCCTGAACTGCTGGAGCGGTATAAATGAAAAACATTATCCGTACTCCCGAAACGCATCCGCTGACCTGGCGTCTGCGCGATGACAAACAGCCAGTGTGGCTGGACGAATACCGCAGCAAAAACGGTTACGAAGGGGCGCGTAAGGCGCTGACCGGGCTGTCTCCGGACGAAATCGTTAATCAGGTAAAAGACGCTGGTCTGAAAGGGCGCGGCGGCGCGGGCTTTTCGACTGGCCTGAAGTGGAGCCTGATGCCGAAAGACGAATCCATGAACATCCGTTACCTGCTGTG
Organism: Shigella sp. SIG6; assembly: GCF_053555815.1. NCBI lineage: Bacteria > Pseudomonadati > Pseudomonadota > Gammaproteobacteria > Enterobacterales > Enterobacteriaceae > Shigella > Shigella sp. SIG6. Next base: position 4,101 of record NZ_JBQZXC010000008.1, read on the forward strand.
TAACGCCGATGAAATGGAGCCGGGCACCTATAAAGACCGCCTGTTGATGGAGCAACTGCCGCACCTGCTGGTGGAAGGTATGCTCATCTCCGCGTTTGCGCTGAAAGCTTACCGTGGCTACATCTTCCTGCGTGGCGAATATATCGAAGCGGCAGTAAATCTGCGCCGCGCCATTGCCGAAGCCACTGAAGCGGGCTTGCTTGGCAAAAACATTATGGGAACAGGTTTCGACTTCGAACTGTTCGTCCATACCGGGGCAGGGCGCTACATCTGCGGGGAAGAAACAGCGTTAATCAACTCCTTGGAAGGGCGTCGTGCTAACCCACGCTCGAAACCCCCCTTCCCGGCAACCTCCGGCGTATGGGGCAAACCGACCTGTGTCAACAACGTCGAAACCCTGTGTAACGTTCCGGCGATCCTCGCTAACGGCGTGGAGTGGTATCAGAACATCTCGAAAAGTAAAGATGCTGGCACCAAGCTGATGGGTTTCTCCGGTCGGGTGAAAAATCCGGGACTGTGGGAACTGCCGTTCGGCACCACCGCACGCGAGATCCTCGAAGATTACGCCGGTGGTATGCGTGATGGTCTGAAATTTAAAGCCTGGCAGCCAGGCGGCGCGGGGACTGACTTCCTGACCGAAGCGCACCTTGATCTGCCGATGGAATTCGAAAGTATCGGTAAAGCGGGCAGCCGTCTGGGTACGGCGCTGGCGATGGCGGTTGACCATGAGATCAACATGGTGTCGCTGGTGCGTAACCTGGAAGAGTTTTTCGCCCGTGAGTCCTGCGGCTGGTGTACGCCGTGCCGCGACGGTCTGCCGTGGAGCGTGAAAATTCTGCGTGCGCTGGAGCGTGGCGAAGGCCAGCCGGGCGATATCGAAACACTTGAGCAACTGTGTCGATTCTTAGGCCCGGGTAAAACTTTCTGTGCCCACGCACCTGGTGCAGTGGAGCCGTTACAGAGCGCCATCAAATATTTCCGCGAAGAATTTGAGGCGGGAATCAAACAGCCGTTCAGCAATACCCATTTGATTAATGGGATTCAGCCGAACCTGCTGAAAGAGCGCTGGTAACCGAATTTCGATTAACGCTCGGTCCCTGACCGAGAAAACTGGAAGCATGCTAATGGCTACAATTCATGTAGACGGCAAAGAATACGAGGTCAACGGAGCGGACAACCTGCTGGAAGCTTGTCTGTCTCTGGGCCTTGATATTCCTTACTTTTGCTGGCATCCGGCGCTGGGAAGCGTCGGTGCTTGCCGCCAGTGTGCGGTGAAGCAATACCAAAACGCGGAAGACACGCGTGGTCGCCTGGTGATGTCCTGTATGACACCGGCTTCCGATGGCACCTTTATTTCCATTGACGACGAAGAAGCGAAACAGTTCCGTGAAAGTGTGGTCGAGTGGTTAATGACCAACCACCCGCACGACTGTCCGGTATGTGAAGAAGGCGGTAACTGCCATCTTCAGGATATGACCGTGATGACCGGACACAGCTTCCGTCGCTACCGTTTCACCAAACGTACCCACCGTAATCAGGATTTGGGGCCATTCATCTCTCACGAAATGAACCGCTGCATCGCCTGCTACCGCTGTGTGCGTTACTACAAAGATTACGCTGACGGTACAGATCTGGGCGTTTATGGCGCGCACGACAACGTCTACTTCGGTCGCCCGGAAGACGGCACGCTGGAAAGCGAATTTTCCGGTAACCTGGTCGAAATTTGCCCGACCGGCGTATTTACCGACAAAACGCACTCCGAGCGTTACAACCGTAAATGGGATATGCAGTTTGCGCCGAGCATCTGCCAGCAATGTTCCATCGGCTGTAACATCAGCCCCGGTGAACGTTACGGCGAACTGCGTCGTATCGAAAACCGTTACAACGGTACGGTAAACCACTACTTCCTCTGCGACCGTGGTCGTTTCGGTTACGGTTACGTCAACCTGAAGGATCGTCCGCGTCAGCCAGTACAGCGTCGTGGCGATGATTTCATTACCCTCAACGCCGAACAGGCAATGCAGGGCGCGGCAGATATTCTGCGTCAGTCGAAGAAAGTGATCGGTATTGGTTCTCCGCGTGCCAGCGTGGAAAGCAACTTTGCGCTGCGTGAACTGGTGGGCGAAGAAAACTTCTACACCGGTATCGCTCACGGTGAGCAGGAACGTCTGCAACTGGCGCTGAAAGTGCTGCGTGAAGGCGGCATTTATACTCCGGCTCTGCGCGAAATCGAATCTTACGATGCGGTACTGGTGCTGGGCGAAGACGTTACCCAGACCGGCGCGCGCGTCGCGCTGGCAGTGCGTCAGGCGGTGAAAGGTAAAGCGCGCGAAATGGCTGCAGCACAGAAAGTGGCTGACTGGCAGATTGCGGCAATCCTCAACATCGGTCAACGTGCGAAGCATCCGCTGTTTGTTACCAACGTTGATGACACTCGTCTGGATGATATCGCGGCGTGGACTTACCGCGCACCGGTTGAAGATCAGGCGCGTTTAGGTTTTGCCATCGCCCATGAGCTGGATAACTCCGCACCAGCGGTTGACGGTATCGAACCTGAGCTGCAAAACAAAATCGACGTCATCGTGCAGGCACTGGCAGGTGCGAAGAAACCGTTGATTATCTCCGGGACGAACGCCGGTAGCATAGAGGTGATTCAGGCTGCGGCTAACGTCGCGAAAGCCCTGAAAGGTCGCGGCGCTGACGTTGGTATCACCATGATTGCCCGTTCCGTCAACAGCATGGGGCTGGGCATTATGGGTGGCGGTTCGCTTGAAGACGCGTTAACCGAACTGGAAACCGGACACGCCGACGCGGTGGTGGTGTTGGAAAACGATCTGCATCGTTACGCTTCTGCTACCCGCGTGAATGCTGCGCTGGCTAAAGCGCCGCTGGTGATGGTGGTTGATCATCAACGCACAGCGATCATGGAAAACGCCCATCTGGTGCTTTCCGCTGCCAGCTTTGCTGAAAGCGACGGTACGGTAATTAATAATGAAGGTCGCGCCCAACGTTTCTTCCAGGTTTACGATCCGGCTTATTACGACAGCAAAACTGTCATGCTGGAAAGCTGGCGCTGGCTGCACTCGCTGCACAGCACCTTGCTGAGCCGTGAAGTGGACTGGACGCAGCTCGACCATGTAATTGACGCTGTTGTGGCGAAAATCCCGGAACTGGCGGGTATCAAAGATGCTGCGCCGGATGCGACATTCCGTATTCGTGGGCAGAAACTGGCCCGTGAACCGCACCGTTACAGCGGTCGTACCGCCATGCGCGCCAATATCAGCGTTCATGAGCCGCGTCAGCCGCAGGATATTGACACCATGTTCACCTTCTCGATGGAAGGTAACAACCAGCCGACCGCGCACCGTTCGCAAGTGCCGTTTGCCTGGGCGCCGGGCTGGAACTCCCCGCAGGCGTGGAACAAATTCCAGGACGAAGTGGGCGGCAAACTGCGCTTTGGCGATCCGGGCGTGCGTCTGTTTGAAACCAGCGAAAACGGTCTGGATTACTTCACCAGCGTACCGGCACGCTTCCAGCCGCAGGACGGGAAATGGCGTATCGCGCCGTACTACCACCTGTTTGGCAGCGATGAATTGTCACAGCGTGCTCCGGTCTTCCAGAGCCGTATGCCGCAGCCGTACATCAAACTCAACCCAGCGGATGCCGCGAAGTTGGGTGTGAACGCAGGTACACGCGTCTCCTTTAGTTACGATGGCAACACGGTCACGCTGCCGGTTGAAATCGCCGAAGGACTGACGGCAGGGCAGGTGGGCTTGCCGATGGGTATGTCCGGCATTGCTCCGGTGCTGGCTGGCGCGCATCTTGAGGATCTCAAGGAGGCACAACAATGAGTTGGATATCACCGGAACTGATTGAGATCCTGCTGACCATCCTCAAAGCGGTGGTGATCCTGCTGGTGGTTGTCACCTGTGGGGCATTCATGAGCTTTGGCGAACGTCGCCTGCTGGGTCTGTTCCAGAACCGTTATGGACCTAACCGTGTTGGCTGGGGCGGTTCGCTCCAGCTGGTTGCGGACATGATCAAAATGTTCTTTAAAGAAGACTGGATCCCGAAATTCTCGGATCGCGTCATCTTTACCCTGGCACCGATGATTGCCTTTACCTCGCTGCTGCTGGCCTTTGCAATTGTGCCAGTCAGTCCGGGTTGGGTGGTTGCCGACCTGAACATCGGGATTTTGTTCTTCCTGATGATGGCAGGTCTGGCGGTTTACGCGGTGCTGTTTGCGGGCTGGTCAAGTAACAACAAATACTCGCTGCTGGGTGCGATGCGTGCTTCTGCGCAGACCCTGAGCTACGAAGTGTTCCTCGGGCTTTCCCTGATGGGCGTGGTGGCGCAGGCCGGTTCATTCAACATGACCGACATCGTCAACAGCCAGGCGCATGTGTGGAACGTCATCCCGCAATTCTTTGGTTTTATTACCTTTGCCATCGCGGGCGTGGCGGTGTGTCACCGTCACCCGTTTGACCAGCCGGAAGCCGAGCAGGAACTGGCGGATGGTTACCACATTGAATATTCCGGTATGAAGTTCGGTCTGTTCTTCGTGGGTGAGTACATCGGGATTGTGACCATCTCTGCATTGATGGTGACGCTGTTCTTCGGTGGCTGGCAAGGCCCGTTGTTACCGCCATTCATCTGGTTCGCGCTGAAAACCGCGTTCTTTATGATGATGTTCATTTTGATTCGTGCGTCGTTACCGCGTCCGCGTTATGACCAGGTAATGTCCTTCGGCTGGAAAATCTGCCTGCCGCTGACGCTGATCAACTTGCTGGTAACGGCGGCTGTCATTCTCTGGCAGGCGCAATAAGGGGCAATAAGACCATGACCTTAAAAGAATTGTTAGTAGGTTTCGGCACCCAGGTTCGTAGTATCTGGATGATCGGCCTGCACGCGTTCGCCAAACGCGAAACGCGAATGTACCCGGAAGAGCCGGTCTATCTGCCGCCCCGTTATCGTGGTCGTATCGTTCTGACCCGCGACCCGGACGGCGAAGAGCGTTGCGTAGCCTGTAACCTCTGTGCGGTAGCCTGCCCGGTCGGCTGTATCTCGCTGCAAAAAGCAGAAACCAAAGACGGTCGCTGGTATCCGGAATTTTTCCGCATTAACTTCTCACGCTGCATTTTCTGTGGTCTGTGCGAAGAAGCCTGTCCGACCACGGCGATTCAGTTAACCCCGGATTTCGAAATGGGGGAATACAAGCGCCAGGATCTGGTTTACGAGAAAGAGGATCTGCTGATCTCCGGTCCGGGCAAATACCCGGAATATAACTTCTACCGGATGGCAGGTATGGCAATCGACGGCAAAGATAAGGGCGAAGCAGAGAACGAAGCCAAGCCTATCGACGTCAAGAGCCTGTTACCGTAAGGAGAGGGGCAATGGAGTTCGCTTTTTATATCTGTGGCCTGATAGCCATACTTGCGACCTTGCGAGTGATCACCCATACCAATCCGGTACACGCACTGCTGTACCTGATTATTTCGCTGCTGGCGATTTCCGGGGTGTTCTTCTCACTAGGCGCTTACTTCGCCGGTGCGCTGGAAATTATCGTCTACGCGGGTGCCATTATGGTGCTGTTCGTGTTCGTGGTGATGATGCTCAACCTGGGCGGTTCAGAAATCGAACAGGAACGCCAGTGGCTGAAACCGCAGGTGTGGATTGGCCCGGCAATTTTGTCGGCCATCATGCTGGTGGTGATTGTTTACGCCATCCTCGGTGTTAACGATCAGGGTATCGACGGTACGCCAATCAGTGCTAAAGCAGTGGGTATTACGCTGTTCGGGCCTTACGTACTGGCGGTGGAACTGGCTTCTATGCTGCTGCTCGCGGGTCTGGTTGTGGCCTTCCACGTCGGTCGTGAAGAGCGTGCGGGTGAAGTGCTGAGCAATCGTAAAGACGACAGCGCGAAAAGAAAAACGGAGGAGCACGCATGATCCCCTTACAACATGGACTGATCCTCGCGGCAATCTTATTCGTTCTTGGCTTAACCGGTCTGGTTATCCGTCGCAATCTGCTGTTTATGCTGATTGGTCTGGAAATCATGATTAACGCCTCCGCGCTGGCCTTTGTGGTCGCCGGAAGCTACTGGGGTCAGACCGACGGTCAGGTGATGTACATTCTCGCCATCAGCCTCGCGGCGGCAGAAGCGAGTATCGGCCTTGCGCTGCTGCTGCAACTTCACCGTCGTCGCCAGAACCTGAACATCGATTCAGTAAGTGAGATGCGCGGATGAACATGCTTGCCTTAACCATTATTTTGCCATTGATTGGCTTCGTCCTGCTGGCGTTCTCCCGTGGGCGCTGGTCTGAAAACGTTTCGGCGATCGTCGGCGTTGGCTCTGTGGGCCTGGCGGCGCTGGTAACCGCCTTTATCGGCGTTGATTTCTTCGCTAACGGCGAGCAGGCATACAGCCAGCCGCTGTGGACGTGGATGTCGGTAGGCGACTTTAACATCGGTTTTAACCTGGTGCTGGACGGCCTGTCGCTGACCATGCTCTCGGTGGTCACTGGTGTGGGTTTCCTTATTCACATGTACGCCTCCTGGTACATGCGCGGTGAAGAGGGCTACTCTCGCTTCTTCGCCTACACCAACCTGTTCATCGCCAGCATGGTAGTTCTGGTTCTCGCCGATAACCTGCTGCTGATGTACCTCGGCTGGGAAGGCGTGGGCCTGTGCTCCTATCTGCTGATCGGTTTCTATTACACCGATCCGAAGAATGGCGCAGCAGCAATGAAAGCGTTCGTCGTGACCCGTGTGGGTGACGTTTTCCTCGCTTTCGCACTGTTCATTCTTTACAACGAACTGGGCACCCTGAACTTCCGCGAAATGGTGGAACTGGCACCAGCGCACTTTGCTGACGGCAATAACATGCTGATGTGGGCGACGCTGATGCTGCTGGGCGGTGCGGTCGGTAAATCTGCGCAGTTGCCGTTGCAGACATGGCTTGCTGACGCGATGGCGGGCCCGACGCCTGTCTCCGCGCTGATCCACGCCGCAACGATGGTAACCGCGGGTGTCTACCTGATCGCCCGTACCCACGGCCTGTTCCTGATGACGCCGGAAGTTCTGCATCTGGTGGGTATTGTCGGGGCGGTTACGCTGCTGCTGGCCGGTTTTGCCGCGCTGGTACAGACCGACATCAAACGTGTTCTCGCTTACTCTACCATGAGCCAGATTGGCTACATGTTCCTCGCGCTTGGCGTGCAGGCATGGGATGCGGCGATTTTCCACTTGATGACTCACGCGTTCTTTAAAGCGCTGCTGTTCCTGGCATCCGGTTCCGTCATTCTGGCCTGCCATCACGAACAGAACATCTTCAAGATGGGCGGTCTGCGTAAATCTATTCCGCTGGTTTATCTCTGCTTCCTGGTGGGCGGCGCAGCACTGTCGGCACTGCCGCTGGTCACTGCGGGCTTCTTCAGTAAGGATGAGATCCTCGCGGGTGCGATGGCGAATGGTCATATCAATCTGATGGTGGCAGGTCTGGTCGGTGCGTTTATGACCTCGCTCTACACCTTCCGTATGATTTTCATCGTCTTCCACGGAAAAGAACAAATTCACGCTCACGCCGTGAAAGGGGTAACTCACAGCCTGCCGCTGATTGTGCTGCTGATCCTTTCCACCTTTGTTGGCGCACTGATTGTACCGCCGCTGCAGGGCGTGCTTCCGCAAACGACGGAACTGGCGCACGGCAGCATGTTGACCCTGGAAATTACCTCTGGCGTGGTCGCGGTGGTCGGCATTCTGCTGGCAGCCTGGCTGTGGCTGGGTAAACGTACTCTGGTGACCTCCATCGCCAACAGTGCGCCGGGCCGCCTGCTGAGTACCTGGTGGTACAACGCCTGGGGCTTTGACTGGCTGTACGACAAAGTGTTCGTCAAGCCGTTCCTGGGTATTGCCTGGTTGCTGAAACGCGATCCGCTGAACTCAATGATGAACATCCCGGCGGTTCTTTCCCGCTTTGCAGGTAAAGGTCTGCTGTTAAGCGAGAACGGTTATCTGCGCTGGTATGTGGCATCCATGAGCATCGGTGCGGTCGTGGTGCTGGCACTGTTGATGGTACTGCGTTGAGTTAAGGATTGTGGGATTGCCCCTGGGCATATAAGAACGTAGGTCGGATAAGCTGCCTTCGCGGCGCATCCGACACTACCCCCAGTCCGAAGAGAATTTTCTGTCGTGAGAATTCGTTGAAAATCCGGTCCTGACGGGACTTTTACAAGGAATAAAGATCGCCATGTTACTACCCTGGCTAATATTAATTCCCTTTATTGGCGGCTTCCTGTGCTGGCAGACCGAACGCTTTGGCGTCAAGGTGCCACGCTGGATCGCGCTGATCACCATGGGATTGACGCTGGCGCTGTCGCTGCAACTGTGGTTGCAGGGCGGTTATTCACTGACGCAATCCGCCGGAATTCCGCAGTGGCAGTCTGAATTCGACATGCCGTGGATCCCGCGTTTTGGTATCTCTATTCATCTCGCCATTGACGGTCTGTCGCTGCTGATGGCCGTGCTGACCGGTCTGCTCGGTGTGCTGGCGGTACTATGTTCGTGGAAAGAGATCGAAAAATATCAGGGCTTCTTCCACCTCAACCTGATGTGGATCCTGGGCGGCGTTATCGGCGTGTTCCTTGCCATCGACATGTTCCTGTTCTTCTTCTTCTGGGAAATGATGCTGGTGCCGATGTACTTCCTGATCGCACTGTGGGGGCATAAAGCCTCTGACGGTAAAACGCGTATCACGGCGGCAACCAAGTTCTTCATTTACACCCAGGCGAGTGGTCTGGTGATGTTGATCGCCATCCTGGCGCTGGTTTTTGTTCACTACAATGCGACCGGCGTCTGGACCTTCAACTATGAAGAGCTGCTGAATACGCCAATGTCCAGTGGTGTGGAATATCTGTTGATGCTGGGCTTCTTCATCGCCTTCGCAGTCAAAATGCCGGTGGTTCCGCTGCATGGCTGGCTGCCGGATGCGCACTCCCAGGCTCCGACCGCCGGTTCCGTGGACCTCGCGGGGATCTTGCTGAAAACCGCCGCTTACGGTTTGTTGCGTTTCTCCCTGCCGCTGTTCCCGAACGCGTCGGCAGAGTTCGCGCCAATCGCTATGTGGCTGGGTGTTATCGGAATCTTCTACGGTGCGTGGATGACCTTCGCTCAGACCGATATCAAACGTCTGATCGCCTACACCTCGGTTTCCCACATGGGCTTCGTGCTGATTGCAATCTACACCGGCAGCCAGTTGGCCTACCAGGGCGCGGTAATCCAGATGATTGCGCACGGCTTGTCGGCGGCGGGTCTGTTTATTCTCTGCGGTCAGCTTTATGAACGTATCCATACCCGCGACATGCGCATGATGGGCGGTCTGTGGAGCAAGATGAAATGGCTGCCAGCACTGTCGCTGTTCTTTGCGGTGGCAACGCTTGGGATGCCTGGCACCGGTAACTTCGTCGGCGAATTTATGATTCTGTTCGGCAGCTTCCAGGTTGTCCCGGTGATTACCGTTATCTCTACCTTTGGGCTGGTCTTTGCATCTGTTTATTCGCTGGCGATGTTGCATCGCGCTTACTTCGGTAAAGCGAAAAGCCAGATTGCCAGCCAGGAACTGCCAGGGATGTCGCTGCGTGAGCTGTTTATGATCCTGTTGCTGGTGGTGCTGCTGGTACTGCTGGGCTTCTATCCGCAGCCGATTCTGGATACCTCGCACTCCGCGATTGGCAATATCCAGCAGTGGTTTGTTAATTCCGTTACTACTACAAGGCCGTAAATCGCCATGACAATAACTCCACAAAACCTGATCGCACTGCTACCGTTGCTGATCGTCGGCTTGACGGTGGTGGTTGTGATGCTCTCCATTGCGTGGCGACGCAATCATTTCCTCAACGCTACGCTCTCGGTTATTGGGCTTAACGCGGCGCTGGTTTCGCTCTGGTTTGTTGGCCAGGCGGGCGCTATGGACGTTACGCCGCTGATGCGCGTTGATGGTTTCGCCATGCTTTACACCGGGCTGGTATTGTTGGCGAGCCTCGCCACCTGTACTTTCGCCTACCCGTGGCTTGAAGGCTATAACGACAACAAGGATGAGTTCTACCTGTTGGTGTTAATTGCCGCGCTGGGCGGGATCCTGCTGGCGAATGCAAACCATCTGGCGTCTCTGTTCCTCGGTATTGAACTGATCTCTTTGCCGCTGTTTGGCCTGGTCGGTTACGCTTTCCGCCAGAAACGTTCGCTGGAAGCCAGTATCAAATACACCATCCTTTCTGCCGCAGCGTCTTCTTTCCTGCTGTTCGGTATGGCGCTGGTGTATGCGCAGTCTGGCGACCTGTCGTTTGTCGCGCTGGGTAAAAACCTCGGCGACGGTATGCTCAACGAGCCGCTGTTGCTGGCAGGTTTCGGCATGATGATTGTTGGCCTCGGCTTCAAACTCTCTCTGGTGCCGTTCCACCTGTGGACGCCAGACGTATACCAGGGCGCGCCTGCGCCGGTTTCCACTTTCTTGGCGACGGCGAGCAAAATCGCTATCTTCGGTGTGGTGATGCGTCTGTTCCTCTACGCACCGGTGGGTGACAGCGAAGCGATTCGCGTAGTACTGGCGATTATCGCCTTTGCCTCCATCATCTTCGGTAACCTGATGGCGTTGAGCCAGACCAACATCAAACGTCTGCTCGGTTACTCATCTATCTCTCACCTCGGCTATCTGCTGGTGGCGCTGATTGCGCTGCAAACCGGCGAGATGTCGATGGAAGCGGTAGGGGTTTACCTGGCCGGTTATCTGTTCAGCAGCCTCGGCGCGTTCGGCGTGGTCAGCCTGATGTCCAGCCCGTATCGTGGCCCGGATGCTGATTCCCTGTTCTCTTACCGCGGTCTGTTCTGGCATCGTCCGATCCTCGCGGCAGTGATGACGGTGATGATGCTGTCTCTGGCCGGTATCCCGATGACGCTGGGCTTTATCGGTAAGTTCTACGTGCTGGCGGTCGGTGTCCAGGCACACTTGTGGTGGCTGGTGGGTGCCGTGGTTGTCGGTTCGGCAATCGGCCTCTACTACTACCTGCGCGTGGCGGTGAGCCTGTACCTGCACGCACCGGAACAACCGGGTCGCGATGCACCGTCAAACTGGCAGTACAGCGCGGGCGGTATCGTGGTGCTGATTTCTGCACTGTTGGTACTGGTGCTGGGTGTATGGCCACAACCGCTGATTAGTATTGTGCGGTTAGCAATGCCGCTGATGTAAACTGTTAGTTTGTAAGTCAGAAAGCCGCCGACATGTTCGGCGGTTTTTTTTGGCGCTCTGACACCATCATCCAACAATAACCGTCAGCGCATGATTCCCTTGTCGCAGCATACGTCGATACGCGCTAATCAGCTTTTCCATATCAAGCATGATCGAGGCAAAGAGTTGCCCCTCTAACTCTTCTGAAAAGGTCACTCCCGGATAAATCTCCATTTCATTGAGTCGCTTAATGGAAAACTGTTTACGCAGTTCACTTCGATCCAGTGATTCCAGTCGGTCGATTGTCGCGGCTAATTCCTGATTCCAGGTCAATCCCAGGAAGCCATCTATACCATCTTCGAGGCTGTGTTCATCAAGCACGGCACGACTCAGCGGATCATTCTTCGCGGGATCAAAAGCAGAGGTGCCTGTCAGCCCAAAGTGTAAAAAATCCCAGCGTTTATCAATATCCAGTCGGCGTAATCCTGAAAGCGTGTCATGTATATTATCCATCAAAGGTTTTTCAGTAGACTCAAGCAGTTGGTTAATCTTTTCTGAGTCAATTTCTGCAAAATAGCCAATCATTCCCATTTATTTTTCCTCCATTGAATTTTATGTTTCGCATCTTAAAACAGACGAGGGAAAATAAAATGTACATGTCGCTGTTTCTGGACCCGCCTCGAGAAATTTTTATTATTTACTGTTGTATAACAAGGTTATAACACCATCTACCACCTGAGCCATTTTCTGATAATTCAATCTGTCTGCGGTATCACCGGGCAAGTGGTATTGTTTATTACGATAAAAAGCGGTGTCAGTAATCATTACGGCGGGAATATCGTGTTGCCAATAATTAAGGTGATCAGAAAAATCAATACCGGGAATAAACCCTGGGGCATTCATAGAATAAACAGATAAATCCCGGGATGACAACAATGCCGCTTTTACCTGACGAACGGCGTTGATATCCTGCATTCTGCCGACCACAGCAATAAAGTCTCCCCGATCGGGATAAAGCCAGGACATTGCCGGGTAAGGGTAATTCTGGCTTCCAGGCGCAGAGTCGTAATAGCCAATCGGGGACGCCCTGCGCGGTAACTCTGGCACCGCTACTGACAAAGAACTCTTTTATATACTCTGCGGACCTATTCAGATTATCAATAAAAGGCGTTATTTCATTATTATTTATAATGAATTATGATCGTTTATTTTATTACGCTTGGTAGAGGTATACAAAAAGTGTTTTTTACAGTGGCTTCGCTATTTTTAAAAAGGAATTTCTGTGAGGAATAAAAATATAATTATGTTATTTATTGGCAGATTGAATTGACAAGTGGGGCAGAAATCTGAGGGTAAGAAAAGTCAGCAACTACAATCCACTACATCAACAGACCAGCAATCGCGTGCCGCGATACGCTGGAAATACCCGTAGATTGAACTGGCAGATGGTGGGACTGACATCAGTCAGTGATGACTTTTTAGCAAATTATGTTCGACCAGTCAGCATATTTACTGACTGGTCGAATTGATTAACAATGATGTTAACTCACTCTTTTGCCGGATGCTCTATTTTTGGGTTGTGAGTGTTTTATTTCTAATTGTGTATAAGAAGCATTGATTCGTGCATCGCCATATTTATCTAAATAACAATTTCTGTTTACCAGTCGATGTTGAAAATCAATTTCGTACTGCTCTTCTGCTGAATATTTTTTAAATCTGTCAGCATAGTTTTTTAATAACGTATAGGGGGCGCTGTCAGAATTGCTTTCCCTTTGTTCAATCACTTCCTGGGCTGCCATGCACACAAACGCACCGCAACTTTGGCTTAAGTATTGCTGAAGATCGGCATGTAAAAATATTATCTCTGGTTCATTTAAATGAACTTTTATATTATTATTCGACATTTCTCCCATGAGTTCAGAATTAAAACTATTAATGACACGCTTAAGTGAATTTTCTTTATCATGGCCTAGTGCACGCAATGAGTTGAATATGACGCATTTTATTTGTAGTTTATTATTTTTTTTATTTGCTATTTTCTGTAGCGAAACTAATATCCAGTGTCCGCCAGTATTTATGGGGAATAACTGGACTTCATTCGGCCATGATGGATCGCTCTTAATATTTTCATTGAGAGCGTCTTCCAGGAGAGTTCTGGTGGAGTAGGGGACGTAGAGACCAGTAGGATAATTGACTTGAGTATTTTTTGCATTAGCGGCGATCTTCTGAAGATAGCAAGCTATTTCATCTGTGGTTAATTGACGATTTTTATCCCAGAAGTTTGTACCATCACTCAGTTCATTATTCTCATCATTTAAAAGCACCTTTGAAAGCGACTGTTTTTCAGATATAAGAGGAATTTCATTACCGATAATTGTCATTAATTTCGAAGGGGAGAATAGCTTTTTGAACAGGAGAACATCTGAATTATCCGGACCAGTTGGTTTAAGGTGGGAGTTGGTTGCGGTATGTGCCAAATTATATAATTTTAAACAGGCATTTTTAATAAGTCGGATAATCGATAGGGGCTCATTTGTTGGGTTTCTAACAATATGGTAAAGAATATCTTCAGCTTTTTTTCCAAATTCATCATAACCTAACGCAATATTATGCAGTAACTCAATACTTTCTTCATCTCCGGATAACGCTGTTTTTTTTAAAGACTGCAGTAATTCCTCGGTCACAGTAAATTTTTCTGCAAATGTCTGACTGAGTTGGGTTTGAGATAATTGACAATAATTGCTGACAACTGTAACCATCATGGGCTCCTTTTAGTTGCAAAGGTTGTGCTGAATCAAGATGAAAAGAGGCAACTTATTGCTCTGAATATAGTGCGTAAGGAGATGAATAAATATCAAAAATCGCTCAATATGCCTGTGTGGGTGGATATATGTAGCGCGGGTTGCTATAACAGGGCAAGTTTCACCCTGTTTTTAATAATAAGCAGAGTTAAACGTTAAACACGGTGAAATCATTCGCCAGTTCAGTCGCCGGGAAAATTGACCTGCATTCACGTAACAGGTGTTGACAACCTTTGTCATCATAGCGCGAGCTGACGTGGGTAATGATTAGCTTGCCGACTCCAGCCTCACGGGCTAGTGTCGCAGCCTGGCGTGTAGAGCTATGGCCGCGACTATTGGCTTTGGCTTCCATGGTTATATCCAGCGTCGCTTCGTGCACCATGACATCGACACCTTTAGCCAGGTCAAGTGCGGCATCGCAGGGGCCGGTATCGCCGAAAATAGCGAGCGCTTTACCTGGCACTGGAGCAGCTAAGTAATCTGCGCCGTTAATCTGCCTTCCATCTTCCAGCGTGATTGTTTTGCCCGCTTTTAATTCCTGAAACAGTGGGCCAGGTGGCACGCCAGCAGCTTTTAATGCTTGGGCATTTAATGCACCCGGTTTATCATGTTCTTCAATACGATAGCCATAACATTCCAGTGGGTGTTCCAGCGGATAAGCGGTTACTTTGCGCAGGCCATCATCGAGAATTTCGCCAGCGCCAATTTCGACAATTTCCAGCGGATAATCGGTCCATGAGCCGCTAATCCGCAGCGCGGTTTCCACAAATTCACGGATACCTTGCGGACCATAAATCGTTAAGGGTTGGATAATGCCTGACATAGAACGACTGCACAGCAAGCCGGGTAAACCAAAAAGATGATCGCCATGAAGGTGACTGATAAAAATCTTGTCCAGTTTTCCAGGGTTAAAGGCGGCATGCAGTAGCTGATGCTGGGTGCCTTCACCGCAGTCAAACAACCAAAGTCCGCTCTGGGTCGGATGTTGCAGGTTAAGCAATATTGCCGTGACATTGCGCGTGCGGGTTGGCACACCGGCTGAAGTACCTAAAAAAATTAATTCCATGAGTTCATCACGTTTCAAAAAATATTCCGGCTAGTATAAGGCATACATCTAAAAGGAGAGCATTATGATTGAATGGCAAGATCTGCATCACTCTGAATTATCGGTTTCCCAGCTTTATGCCTTATTACAACTGCGTTGCGCGGTGTTTGTTGTCGAGCAGAATTGCCCTTATCAGGATATCGATGGTGATGATTTGACGGGGGATAATCGCCATATTCTCGGTTGGAAAAATGATGAACTGGTGGCGTATGCGAGGATTCTGAAAAGTGATGATGATCTTGAGCCGGTCGTTATAGGTCGGGTGATTGTCAGTGAAGCGTTGCGTGGTGAAAAAGTGGGGCAGCAGCTGATGAGTAAAACACTCGAAACATGTACGCATCACTGGCCTGATAAGCCTGTTTACCTCGGGGCGCAGGCGCATCTGCAAAACTTCTACCAGAGTTTCGGTTTTATCCCTGTGACGGAGGTCTATGAAGAAGATGGTATCCCACACATTGGGATGGCACGCGAGGTAATTCAGGCGTAATCAACAACTCTTGTCTATAGTTAGTGACAGGTTTTACGCAAATGGAGAACGAGAATGTCTAATCAGTTTGGTGATACACGTATCGATGACGACCTGACGCTGCTTAGTGAAACACTGGAAGAGGTGCTCCGCTCCTCTGGCGATCCCGCCGATCAGAAATATGTTGAGCTGAAAGCGCGTGCAGAAAAAGCGCTGGATGATGTGAAAAAACGGGTTAGCCAGGCTTCAGACAGTTATTACTATCGGGCGAAGCAGGCTGTTTATCGTGCTGATGACTACGTCCACGAAAAACCCTGGCAAGGAATTGGTGTGGGCGCGGCCGTCGGGCTGGTACTAGGACTGTTGCTGGCACGCCGTTAAAACCTCCCTACACCGGGGTACTGCATTTTTTTTGTAGTACCCCGTATAATGTGAGGCTTTTAACAGGGAGAGGTCCGCGTGCAATCACTTACTACGGCGCTGGAAAATCTACTGCGCCATTTGTCGCAAGAGATTCCGGCGACACCCGGCATTCGGGTTATCGATATTCCTTTCCCTCTCAAAGACGCTTTTGATGCCTTGAGCTGGCTGGCCAGTCAGCAAACGTACCCGCAATTCTACTGGCAACAACGTAATGGTGATGAAGAAGCTGCTGTCCTGGGCGCGATTACCCGTTTTACGTCGTTGGACCAGGCACAACGTTTTCTTCGCCAGCACCCGGAACACGCCGACTTACGCATTTGGGGGCTGAATGCTTTTGACCCGTCGCAGGGCAATTTACTTTTACCCCGCCTGGAATGGCGACGCTGTGGCGGTAAAGCCACGCTGCGGCTGACGCTATTCAGCGAAAGCTCCCTTCAGCACGATGCGATTCAGGCAAAAGAATTTATCGCCACACTGGTGAGTATCAAGCCCTTGCCTGGGTTACATTTAACCACCACGCGAGAACAACACTGGCCGGACAAAACGGGCTGGACGCAATTAATCGAACTGGCAACGAAAACCATCGCCGAAGGTGAGCTCGACAAAGTGGTGCTCGCTCGGGCAACTGACCTGCATTTCGCAAGTCCGGTCAACGCGGCGGCGATGATGGCTGCCAGTCGTCGACTGAATCTGAATTGCTACCATTTTTACATGGCCTTTGATGGCGAAAATGCTTTTCTTGGCTCTTCACCGGAACGGTTATGGCGGCGGCGTGACAAAGCGCTGCGTACTGAAGCGCTGGCGGGAACAGTAGCAAATCATCCTGATGATAAGCAGGCGCAGCAGTTAGGAGAGTGGCTGATGGCGGATGATAAAAACCAGCGCGAGAACATGCTGGTGGTGGAAGATATCTGCCAACGATTACAGGCCGATACCCAGACGCTGGATGTTTTACCGCCGCAGGTACTGCGTCTGCGTAAAGTGCAGCATCTTCGCCGCTGTATCTGGACTTCACTCAACAAAGCGGATGATGTGATCTGTTTACATCAGTTGCAGCCAACGGCAGCAGTTGCTGGCTTACCGCGCGATCTGGCGCGACAGTTTATCGCCCGTCACGAACCGTTCACCCGAGAATGGTACGCCGGTTCTGCGGGCTATCTCTCATTACAACAAAGCGAATTCTGCGTTTCCCTGCGCTCAGCAAAAATTAGCGGCAATGTCGTGCGATTATATGCTGGCGCGGGCATTGTCCGTGGTTCCGACCCCGAGCAAGAGTGGCAGGAAATCGACAACAAAGCGGCAGGGCTGCGTACTTTATTACAAATGGAATAGTAATGAGTCGCATCATTACCGATTCATATCAATAATCTATTTTTGTAGCTCCTTATACTTAGCCGCAATATTGATACCGGACAAACTCATGTCAGTAAGCGCATTTAACCGACGCTGGGCGGCGGTCATTCTGGAAGCATTAACGCGTCACGGCGTCAGACACATCTGTATCGCCCCAGGCTCGCGTTCTACACCGTTAACGTTAGCGGCGGCGGAGAATTCCGCATTCATTCACCACACCCATTTCGATGAGCGTGGGTTGGGGCATCTGGCGCTGGGGCTGGCGAAAGTCAGCAAGCAGCCGGTGGCGGTGATTGTGACCTCCGGCACGGCGGTGGCAAATCTCTATCCGGCACTGATTGAAGCCGGGTTAACCGGAGAAAAACTGATTCTCTTAACCGCCGATCGCCCGCCGGAGCTAATTGACTGCGGCGCGAATCAGGCAATTCGCCAGCCGGTAATGTTCGCCTCTCACCCCACGCACAGTATTTCATTTCCGCGCCCGACCCAGGATATCCCCGCACGTTGGCTGGTTTCTACCATCGACCACGCTCTCGGTACGCTTCATGCGGGGGGAGTCCATATCAACTGCCCGTTTGCTGAACCGCTGTATGGCGAAATGGACGATACCGGGCTTAGCTGGCAACAGCGTCTGGGTGACTGGTGGCAGGACGACAAACCGTGGCTGCGTGAAGCGCCTCGTCTGGAAAGTGAAAAACAGCGCGACTGGTTCTTCTGGCGACAAAAGCGCGGCGTGGTGGTTGCCGGGCGCATGAGTGCGGAAGAGGGCAAAAAAGTTGCCCTGTGGGCGCAAACTCTTGGCTGGCCGCTGATTGGCGATGTGCTGTCACAAACCGGGCAGCCGCTGCCGTGTGCCGATCTTTGGTTAGGCAATGCCAAAGCGACCAGCGAGCTGCAGCAGGCGCAAATTGTGGTGCAACTGGGAAGCAGCCTGACGGGGAAACGGCTCCTGCAATGGCAGGCAAGCTGTGAACCAGAAGAGTACTGGATTGTTGATGACATTGAAGGGCGACTTGATCCGGCACACCATCGCGGACGTCGCTTAATTGCCAATATTGCCGACTGGCTGGAGCTGCATCCGGCAGAAAAACGCCAGCCCTGGTGCGTTGAAATCCCGCGCCTGGCGGAACAGGCAATGCAGGCGGTTATTGCCCGCCGTGATGCGTTTGGCGAAGCGCAACTGGCGCATCGCATCAGCGACTATCTGCCTGAACAGGGGCAATTGTTTGTTGGTAACAGCCTGGTGGTACGTCTGATTGATGCGCTTTCGCAACTTCCGGCAGGTTACCCGGTGTACAGCAACCGAGGGGCCAGCGGTATCGACGGACTGCTTTCGACCGCCGCAGGCGTTCAGCGGGCAAGCGGCAAACCGACGCTGGCGATTGTGGGCGATCTCTCCGCACTTTACGATCTCAACGCGCTGGCGTTATTGCGTCAGGTTTCTGCGCCGCTGGTATTAATTGTGGTGAACAACAACGGCGGGCAAATTTTCTCGCTGTTGCCAACGCCGCAAAGCGAGCGTGAGCGTTTCTATTTGATGCCGCAAAACGTCCATTTTGAGCACGCCGCCGCGATGTTCGAGCTGAAATATCATCGTCCGCAAAACTGGCAGGAACTTGAAACGGCATTTGCCGACGCCTGGCGCACGCCAACCACCACGGTGATTGAAATGGTGGTTAACGACACCGATGGTGCGCAAACGCTCCAGCAACTTCTGGCGCAGGTAAGCCATTTATGATCCTGCACGCGCAGGCAAAACACGGAAAACCAGGTTTACCCTGGCTGGTGTTTTTGCACGGTTTTTCCGGCGATTGCCACGAATGGCAAGAAGTGGGCGAGGCGTTTGCCGACTACTCACGGTTGTATGTTGATCTCCCAGGTCATGGTGGTTCGGCGGCGATTAGCGTCGATGGATTTGATGATGTCACCAACTTACTGCGTAAAACCTTGGTTAGTTACAACATTCTTGACTTCTGGCTGGTGGGGTACTCGCTTGGCGGACGGGTGGCGATGATGGCGGCTTGCCAGGGGCTGGCGGGGCTTTGTGGGGTTATTGTCGAAGGCGGGCATCCGGGGCTGCAAAATGCTGAACAACGTGCGGAACGTCAGCGTTCCGATCGCCAATGGGCGCAGCGTTTTCGCACAGAACCGTTAACGGCGGTATTTGCCGACTGGTATCAACAGCCTGTTTTTGCCTCGCTCAATGACGATCAACGCCGGGAGCTGGTGGCGCTGCGCAGCAACAATAATGGCGCAACCCTTGCCGCCATGCTGGAGGCGACTTCTCTCGCCGTCCAGCCTGATTTACGTGCTAACCTTAGCGCCCGCACATTTGCGTTTTATTATTTATGTGGTGAACGTGACAGCAAATTCCGCGCCCTGGCGGCGGAACTGGCTGCCGACTGCCATGTCATTCCTCGCGCCGGACATAACGCGCATCGGGAAAATCCCGCTGGCGTAATCGCAAGTCTGGCGCAGATCTTGCGTTTCTGACTAAAGGACACAATATGATTTATCCTGATGAAGCAATGCCTTACGCACCGGTTGAATGGCACGACTGCTCCGAAGGTTTCGAGGACATTCGTTATGAAAAATCCACCGACGGTATCGCAAAAATCACCATTAATCGTCCGCAGGTGCGCAATGCCTTCCGTCCTCTGACGGTAAAAGAGATGATCCAGGCACTGGCAGATGCGCGTTATGACGACAATATCGGCGTGATCATTCTGACTGGCGCAGGCGATAAAGCGTTCTGCTCCGGTGGTGACCAGAAAGTGCGTGGTGATTACGGCGGCTATAAAGATGATTCCGGCGTACATCACCTGAACGTGCTGGACTTCCAGCGTCAGATCCGTACCTGTCCGAAACCGGTTGTCGCGATGGTGGCTGGCTACTCCATCGGCGGTGGTCACGTTCTGCACATGATGTGCGACCTGACTATCGCAGCAGATAATGCCATCTTCGGTCAGACTGGCCCGAAAGTCGGTTCCTTCGACGGCGGCTGGGGCGCTTCCTACATGGCTCGTATCGTCGGGCAGAAAAAAGCGCGAGAAATCTGGTTCCTGTGCCGTCAGTACGACGCAAAACAGGCGCTGGATATGGGCCTTGTCAACACCGTGGTACCGCTGGCGGATCTGGAAAAAGAAACCGTCCGTTGGTGCCGCGAAATGCTGCAAAACAGCCCGATGGCGCTGCGCTGCCTGAAAGCTGCGCTGAACGCCGACTGTGACGGGCAGGCGGGGCTGCAGGAGCTGGCGGGCAACGCCACCATGCTGTTCTACATGACGGAAGAAGGTCAGGAAGGTCGCAACGCTTTCAACCAGAAACGTCAGCCTGATTTCAGCAAATTTAAACGGAATCCGTAATGCGTAGCGCGCAGGTATACCGCTGGCAGATCCCCATGGACGCGGGGGTGGTTCTGCGCGACAGGCGGTTAAAAACCCGCGACGGGCTGTACGTTTGCCTGCGTGAGGGCGAGCGCGAAGGGTGGGGGGAGATCTCCCCACTGCCGGGCTTCAGCCAGGAAAACTGGGAAGAGGCGCAAAGCGTGCTGCTTGCCTGGGTAAATAACTGGCTGGCAGGCGATTGCGAGCTACCGCAGATGCCTTCCGTGGCCTTTGGCGTAAGCTGTGCATTGGCAGAACTGACAGATACGTTGCCGCAAGCAGCCAACTACCGTGCGGCACCGCTGTGTAATGGCGATCCGGACGATCTGATCCTCAAACTTGCCGATATGCCGGGCGAGAAAGTGGCGAAGGTCAAAGTGGGATTGTACGAAGCGGTGCGCGACGGCATGGTGGTGAATCTGTTGCTGGAGGCAATTCCGGATCTGCATTTGCGTCTTGACGCAAATCGCGCCTGGACACCGCTGAAAGGTCAGCAGTTTGCCAAATATGTTAACCCGGATTATCGCCACCGCATCGCGTTTCTCGAAGAGCCGTGCAAAACCCGCGATGATTCGCGAGCGTTTGCCCGTGAAACCGGCATTGCCATTGCCTGGGATGAAAGCCTGCGCGAGCCGGATTTTGCCTTTGTGGCTGAAGAGGGCGTGCGCGCGGTAGTTATCAAACCCACGCTCACGGGCAGTCTGGAAAAAGTACGCGAGCAGGTACAGGCGGCGCATGCGCTGGGGCTGACGGCGGTGATCAGTTCTTCCATTGAGTCGAGCTTAGGTCTAACGCAACTGGCGCGGATTGCTGCCTGGTTAACGCCAGACACCATTCCGGGACTGGACACGCTGGATCTGATGCAGGCGCAGCAGGTTCGTCGCTGGCCGGGGAGCCCACTGCCGTTAGTGGACGCTGATGTACTGGAGCAGTTGTTATGATCTTCTCTGACTGGCCGTGGCGTCACTGGCGGCAAGTGCGAGGAGAAGCCATCGCCTTACGTCTTAATGACGAGCAACTCAACTGGCGCGAGCTTTGTGCTCGCGTCGATGAGTTAGCTACGGGCTTTGCGGCGCAGGGTGTGGTTGAGGGCAGCGGCGTGATGTTGCGGGCGTGGAATACGCCGCAAACGCTGCTCGCCTGGCTGGCGTTACTGCAATGCGGGGCGCGGGTGTTGCCCGTGAACCCTCAGCTGCCGCAACCGTTGCTTGAAGAATTGCTGCCCAATCTGACGCTGCAATTTGCGCTGGTGCCGGATGGGGAAAACACGTTTCCGGCATTAACGTCGCTGCACATTCAGCTGGTTGAAGGCGTACATGCCGCTGCGTGGCAGCCGACGCGTCTGTGCTCAATGACGTTGACCTCGGGTTCTACCGGTTTGCCGAAAGCCGCTGTCCATACTTATCAGGCCCATCTTGCCAGTGCGCAAGGTGTGTTATCGCTGATTCCGTTTGGCGATCACGATGACTGGTTGCTCTCTTTACCGCTGTTTCACGTCTCCGGTCAGGGAATTATGTGGCGCTGGTTATACGCTGGTGCGCGGATGACGGTGCGTGATAAACAGCCATTGGAGCAAATGCTGGCAGGCTGTACTCACGCTTCACTGGTGCCAACACAACTCTGGCGTTTGCCGGTTAACCGCAGTTCCGTTTTCCTGAAAGCGGTGTTACTTGGCGGCGCGGCTATCCCGGTCGAGTTGACGGAACAGGCGCGCGAGCAGGGGATTCGTTGCTTTTGCGGCTATGGTCTGACCGAGTTTGCCTCCACGGTATGTGCGAAAGAAGCCGACGGCCTGGCAGACGTTGGTTTGCCGCTGCCGGGTCGGGAAGTGAAAATCGTTAATAATGAAGTGTGGCTGCGGGCTGCCAGTATGGCAGAAGGTTACTGGCGTAACGGGCAACTGGTTTCACTGGTTAATGACGAAGGCTGGTACGCTACGCGCGATCGCGGTGAGATGCATAATGGCAAGCTGACCATTGTCGGACGTTTAGACAATCTGTTCTTCAGTGGCGGTGAGGGTATTCAGCCGGAAGAAGTCGAGCGTGTTATTGCTGCACATCCTGCGGTTTTGCAGGTGTTTATCGTTCCCGTTGCCGACAAGGAGTTTGGTCATCGGCCGGTAGCGGTGGTGGAGTATGACCAGCAAACCGTTGATCTTGGCGAATGGGTGAAAGATAAGCTGGCTCGTTTTCAACAACCGGTGCGCTGGCTGACTTTACCGCCGGAGCTGAAAAACGGCGGTATTAAAATTTCACGTCAGGCGCTAAAAGAGTGGGTGCAACGTCAGCAATAATTAACCCTCCGTTTCACTTCTCATTTCTGCCATTCCATTGCCGTTGATAAAGAGTTTATCTGTTAATCTGTAAATTGATGTGAAAACTCTTAGCAAACAGGATAATGCAATGGAATGGCTGGCACAAAAAATCGTGCTGCAATAAACAAGATAACAGACATGTACTTATGCTCTGCGATGCTGGCGGCGCGATAAAAATGATCGCCGAAGTGAAGAGTGACTTCGCCGTGAAAGTGGGGGATTTACTCTCGCCTTTGCAGAATGCGCTTTATTGTATTAATCGTGAAAAGCTGCATACGGTGAAAGTCCTCTCGGCAAGCAGTTATAGCCCCGATGAGTGGGAACGGCAGTGTACAGCGGCAGGGAAAACTCAGTAACGTTGTTTTGTCGTGGGCAGGAAAATCAGCATCAACCCGCTCATAATACAGGCTACTCCCAGTAGTGCTTTCAGCGAAAAAGTCCCTTCCCAGCCGGGAAGTACCATTGAAGCAATCCATACCAGCACATAACTCATACTGAGCAAGGCATAGGCTTTGCTTAGCGCAAGTTTATGTAGCGTTTTATACCAACAAAAAACGGAAAGCAGATAACCCAGCAGCCCGAGTAACAGTATCCGGGCATCCAGGCCAAAAGCTAACAGAGCCGCGATAAAATCCCATAAGTGCGTCATCGGCGGCAGATGACTTGCCGCAAAACCCAGGCTTAATTGCGCAACTGAGGCAATAATGACGCTGAATAATCCCCATATCAGGCCCATTACACCGTACTCCCGAGGATCACAATGCCACCAATAATGAACGCCACCCCACACCAGTGACGCGGCGATACCGGTTCGTGCCACAGTTTTACTGCAGCCAGCGTCACCCAGACAAAATTCAGACTTAACATCGGGTAGGCAATGCCTACCGGTACGTTCTGCAAGACCAGCAGCCAGAGCACCATGGCAAGACCAAGACAAGCCAGCGCCAGTCCCAGCCACAGCACGATATGTTTGCGCCGTTTGTTTATCGCCACAAAGCAGGTTGCCTGTTTCTGACACAACTGCCCGGCAACGCTAAGCAAGCTGGCAAAGACTAATGTTAGCCAGATCATTTGGGACGATACTGAATCAGCACCAGACGTTCCTGACGAACGATGGCATCTGCGGGCGGAATGGCGAGACTGTTGATATCTTCATCGCGGTCAACCGAAAGCACGAGTGTAATAATCCCCTCCTGACGATGTTGATTAAGCCAGTTTGCGAACTCATCACCGCTGACAAATCTCCCTTTCGCATCCGGATAATTAAGGCCGTATTTCAACTCACCTGTCTGGCGATACATGATGATGTCATCGCGTTGCAGGCTCCATGCCAGACCTGCGGCAACACCGACGCTATCAGTAAGAATATAGCGGCTTGGCTGAAGTGATTCTTGTGTCATCTCGACAAAAAATTGCGGATGTTTTCCTTCCATGACTCTGTCAGGAATTGAAAATCCTACCAGCAACGCCAGCCCCAGCGGGCAAAGCGCGGCGAAAGACCAGGTCTTTTCGACGTTTGTTAAGGTGTACCAGCCGAAAAATGCCCATAGCGAAAAAATCGACCAGGCACAAAAGACTTTATAGCTCTCGAAGGTTTGCCACACCGGCGTGTTCATTGGTCCCCAGGGGGAGATCACAAATGTGGCAATAATGCCAGTGACGCCAAAAGCGATGTTAATCCAGCCATTAATCCGCAGCGCCAGAGGATTATTTTTTGCTGCCAGCAAAGCGTAATGCGCCAACAGCATTGCCAGAGGTGCAAAGCAAGAAAGAATATAGGTGGGCAATTTGCCTTTAGCGACGGAGAAAAACAGCAGCGGCATTATCGTCCAGCTCAACAAATAGACGGTTGCGGAATGCTTGCGGTTTTTCCAGCCTGTGTACAGTGCACCGGGGAGTAATCCCAGCCACGGCAGGCTACCGGCAATGATGACCGGCACGTAGTACCAGAACGGAGCTCTATGTTGGGCATCATCTAGTGCAAAGCGTTGAATATGCTCAACCCAGAAAAAATAGTGCCAGAAGTCAGGCTCCCGCTGCGCTATCGCCAGTCCCCAGGGGAGAACCGTCAGTACGCAACTGATAACCGCCAGCCAGCCGTAAATAAAGAGATCTTTCCAGCGTTTTTGCGTCGCTACCCATGGCAGCACGCTTAATACCGGCACGGCAAGGGCGAGAAAACCTTTGGTCATCACCCCCATGCCGCAGGTGATTCCCAGCAGTAAAAATCCTGCGCTTTTGCCTTTCCACGTCTGTGCCTGCATTGCCAGCCAGAAGCTGCACATTCCCGCCACCAGCCAGAATGCAATAAACGGATCGAGCACGGCATAAGTGCCGATGGCATAGACAATAAACAATGAGAGATAAATTACTGTGGCGAGTAGAGCCAGACGTTTATCGCGCCATAAGCGCAGAGTAAACCAGGTCACCAGCACGGCAGTTAACAGGGTCGCAAAGATAACGCCTGCCCGCACACCAAAGTTATTCGCGCCAAATAGCCATTGCCCAATGCTGTTAATCCAGTATCCGGCAATGGGTTTTTCGAAATAACGTAGCCCTAACAGATGGGGCACAATCCAGTCGCCGGATGCCAGCATTTCTCGACTGATTTCCGCATAACGCGTTTCATCGGGTTGCCAGAGCAGACGCGTGCTGATCGGTAACAGGTAATAGCAGGCAATAAACGCGAAGATGCCGATAAGGTAACGTACCGATTTCATCAGCGACTACCCGCAATTTGTTGGCAACCCAGCCAGCCTTCACGTCCGGCAATATTTCCGCGAACAACTTGTCCGAGCGGCAACGTCTCTGATAACAGTTCGCTTAAAGGGCAAAATGTCACGCCTTCCTGAGCTGCGCGTTTGAGGAGATCCACAAAATTATGCTGATAAGCGCAGCCTTCAACTTCTGCATGAATGGTATAAACCGGCGTGCCTTTATCTCGCAGGATGCGGTTGAGTAACCAACCGTTAAAATCTTCTGCTTTCACATCCCGACCAATCACTTCATCCCAGGTGGGTAAGGTCACCGGAATTTGCGCAGTGCTAGGGTTTCCTGATTCGAGCAGTGGACGGAACGGCATGGCCCCACGACAATCGCTGTTGTAGCGCAAATGGAACGCTTCTTTTGCTTCGATCACCTTCTGGTCGGCACGCCAGCCCGCAGCGGCAGAACAGGTTACCGGTTGACCGATAATCTCTTCCAGAGTGCGAAGACCGCGTGCAATATCGTCGATCATTGTTTGCCGATCCCAGTTACCGCTACGGGCTTGCCAGGCATGGTGATCCCAGGCGTGCAGACCGACTTCGTGATGTTTAGCCGCTTCACGAATGATATCGGCATTGGCATGACCAATCTCTTTACCTGGCCAGGCCGTACCTGCCAGTAAAATATCCCAGCCATAAAGCGATGCCGCGTTTGAGCGCAGCATCTTCCACAAAAACTGTGGCTTCACTAGTCGCCAGAGATGGCGGCCCATATTGTCCGGGCCGACGCTGAAAAAAATGCTGGCCTGAATATTATGCTTACTCAAGATTTCCAGCAGACGCGGCACGCCTTCACGGGTGCCACGAAAGGTATCGACATCAATGCGTAAGCCTACTTTGGTCATGATGGTTTATCCGTAAGATCAACGGTGCGCAGGAAGAAATCCAGCGTTTCGTCGATGGTTTCCTGCATATCAATTTTCGGCTCCCAGTCCAGGCAGCGGTGGGCATTGCGGATGCTCGGTTTACGATGCTCTACGTCCTGATATCCTTTGCCGTAGTAGCTGCTACTTTCGACAACGCGAAAGCCCGCAAACGGTGGGAAATGATGGCGCAGCGGATGTTTTTCGAAGCTCGCCAGCAGCATCTCGCCCAGTTCCTCAATGCTCGCTTCGTTCTCAGGATTGCCAATGTTGATAATTTCGCCGTCGCAGCGATTTCCCGCATTTTCGATAATGCGGTACAACGCCTCGATACCGTCCCGGATATCAGTAAAGCAGCGTTTTTGTTTTCCGCCATCAATTAGCTTAATTGGTGAACCTTCTACCAGATTGAGAATGAGTTGCGTAATAGCGCGGGAGCTGCCAATTCGCGCTGCATTAAGGTTATCCAGTCGTGGTCCCATCCAGTTAAACGGGCGGAAGAGGGTGAACTGTAAACCCTCTTTTTCGCCATAGGCCCAGATCACCCGATCAAGTAATTGTTTTGACACCGAATAAATCCAGCGTGGTTTATTCACCGGGCCGACGATTAAATTAGAATGGTCCTCATCGAAGTATTTATCGCTACACATCCCATAAACTTCTGAAGTTGACGGGAAGATGATTCGCTTACGGTACTTAACGCAGTAGCGGATAATGCGCAGATTCTCTTCAAAATCGAGTTCAAATACGCGCAGCGGGTTGCGGGTATATTCAATCGGCGTGGCTATCGCCACCAGCGGCAAGACGACATCACATTTTTTGACGTGATACTCAATCCATTCGGAATGAATACTGATATCGCCTTCGACAAAGTGAAAATGTGGATGATTCAGAAAACGGCTTATCGCATCGCTGCCAATATCCAGACCGTAAACTTCATAATGATCTTCGCGCAGCAGGCGTTCTGTCAGATGGTTGCCAATAAAGCCATTCACCCCGAGGATGAGTACCCGGGTACGGCGTCGGGCGGTGCAGGCAGGCTGGCTATTCAAGCGTGAACCTTGCACCAGGCCCAGCATCTGCGCTAATTGCGAGCCCTGCATAGTAATGCCGTCGCCCGCCTGTCCGGTGACGATTTCCAGCGCGCCATCGCCACAGGCAATCAGCAGTGGCGCAACAGAAATCACGCTCCCCGGCTGTGCTTTGCTGGCATGAGGATGAACACGCGACGACCAGACGGTGAATTTCTGATTGCCAACATAGCTGAAGGCACCCGGCCACGGATCGGCAACGGCACGTACCATGTTGTGCAGTACGGATGCCGGTTTATGCCATTCAAGGAAACTGTCATCCGGCGTTCTGCGACCAAAACAGGTGGCTTCGTTTTCGCGCTGGGCGATTTCCAGAATATTACCGTGTTTAATGGCGGGTAATGTCTGTTCCAGTAGCTGGCGCGCGGCATGGCACAATTTATGATGCAGCGTAATAGCGATATCGTCTGGCGCAATGGCAACGCGCAGTTGCGCCACAATGGCCCCAGCATCGGCACGTTTTACCATTCGGTGCAATGTAACGCCCGTTTCCGTTTCACCGTTCACCAGCACCCAGTTCAGCGGCGCGCGACCACGATATTTTGGTAACAGCGAACCGTGCAGATTAAATGCACCTGCGGGAGCGAGCTGCAAAATCTCGTCGCAAATAAGATAGCGATAATAAAAAGAGAAAATCACCTCTGGTGACAGTTGGGCAATGCGTTCCACCCACAGCGGATGATTAACGTTATCCGGCGCATAAACCGGAATGTCTCTTTCCGCCGCCAGATGAGCCACCGAACCATAAAAGGCTTTTTCACCGGGATTATCGGTATGGGTAAAAATGGCGCTAATTTCGTAACCGGCAGCCAGCAGAGCTTCAATACCGAGGCATCCCATATCGTGGTAGGCAAAAACGACGGTTTTCATTATTCATTTTCCTTGCTGGATGGACGGATAACTTGCTGAACAAAATAGCGGGGGCGGGCGCGGACATCGGTGTAGATCCTGCCGATATATTCACCGAGTAATCCCATGCCGATAAACTGAGCGCCAATAAAAGTAAACAGCACGGCAAATAGCATAAAGACGCCTTCTGCCGCCCATTGTGGTCCGAAGGTCAGGCGTAAAATCACCAGCAGCACCGCAATGCTAAAACCTCCAATCGCAATAATGCTGCCGAGCAGACTCAGCATACGTAGCGGCGTTGTGGTAAGGCAGGTCACTAGGTCGTACATCAAATTAATCAGGCGCATAAAACTGTATTTGGATTCACCAAACTCACGCTCGGCATGATGTACTGGAATTTCAATTGCACGGCGGGCGAAGATATTCGCCAGAATCGGGATAAAGGTGCTGCGTTCATGGCAGTGCAACATCGCATCGACAATATGACGGCGATAGGCGCGCAGCATACAACCGTAGTCACCCATCGCTTTGCCAGTGGTGCGCTGAATAAGCCGGTTAATCATCTTCGAAGCTGTTTTACGAAACCAGCTGTCCTGGCGGTTCTGGCGTACAGTCCCTACCACGTCGTAACCTTCATCGGCTTTTGCCACCAGGCGGGGGATTTCTTCTGGCGGATTCTGGAGATCGGCATCAAGGGTAATAATTAAGTCGCCAGTAACGTGACTGAATCCCGCCATAATCGCTGAATGTTGCCCGTAATTGCGGTTAAGCAAAATAGACACAATATGGCTGTTCTCCGCTTGTGAGGCTTCGACCAGCATATGCGCGGAATTATCGCTACTGCCGTCATCAATCAGCAGGATCTCATACTCTTTCCCCAACGATTCACAGGCTGTGGTGGTGCGCCTGATTAATTCCGGTAAGCTTTCCTGCTCGTTATAAACGGGAATAACCACCGAGACTTTCTTAACAGGGTGGATTTCAAACATGGCTTATTGTCCTGCGAGTTGCTGAAGGGCTGTGATGACGCGGTCGGCATCGGCGGTAGTCATATCCGGGAACAGCGGCAACGAACAGATGCGTTCGCTATTCCATTCGGTATTCGGTAACGACAGCGTGGGAAAACGCTCGCGATAATATTTTTGTGTGTGAGCGGCGCGGAAATGTAACCCGGTACCAATGCCTCTTTCTTTTAACGCTTCCATCAACGCATCGCGACTGATACCACAACGTTGTTCATCGACACGAATAATAAACAGATGCCAGGCGTGAACGTGCGGCCAGGCGGGAAGGCTTAATGGCTGAAAGGGGAGAGCTGCCAGTGCTTGCTGATATTGCTGGGCAATTTCGCGCCGACGGGTGTTGAGGTGCTCTAATTTGACTAACTGTGTCAGGGCAATCGCGGCGTTAATATCGGTCAGATTGTACTTATAGCCCGGTGTTAAGACTTCAGCCTGCGGTGCACGGCCCCAGGTTTGTCTGTCATAGGCATCGACACCCAGACCGTGAAATTTCAGCATCCGTAGCTGGCGGGCAAGGTTTTCATTATCAGTTACAATCAGGCCACCTTCAGCACAGGTAATATTTTTAATGGCATGAAATGAAAAAATAGCGGTACCTTTTGCGCCAATATGTCGCCCTTTGTAATACGTACCGACGGCATGGGCAGCATCTTCGATAACTGCGATGCCGTAACGTTCGCCAATGGCGCGAATGGCGTCAATATCTGCTGGCGCACCGGCATAATGCACCGGAATGATGGCTTTAGTGCGTGGCGTAATGGCTGATTCGATCGCTTCAGGCGTGACCATCAGCGTATCGCGGTCGACATCCACCATTACCGGCGTTGCACCCAGCAAGGAAATCATATTGAGAGTTGAAACCCAGGTCAGGGAAGGCGTAATCACTTCATCGCCCTTGCCAATTTCCAACGCCATTAGCGTGATATGCATTCCGGCGGTGGCTGAACTGACCGCGATGGCATGCTGATTTCCCGTCAACTGGCAAAAGGCTTGCTCAAGCGCCTGATTCTTCGGACCGGTTGTGATCCAACCGGATTCGAGAACCTCTTTAACTGCAGCGAGTTCCTCCACGCCCATTGCTGGTCGCGAAAAAGGCAAAAATTCTGACATTGCTTTTCCTTCCGCCATTGAATACCTGTCCACTTATATTTGCTATAAAGAGTGTTGTGTATATTTTGCCATTTGGAGCGAAATTTTAAGGATAGAATATTAACTTAACCTTAAGAAACTAATATTAGACGTAAATATTGAAATTTTTATATTTTTTCTTATTTAGGCTTTGCATTTGGCAAAAATTTGAGGCATTTTGCCGACATCGTAGGATTTTTAATATTACACCAACTGCTAATTATCGCCAGAAATGTCGCTCAATTTCACGGTAATTGTCTGGTTGCGCTTGTCTATAGGTGGAGTTTACGTGTTAGCTTTTTGCCGCTCATCATTGAAGTCAAAAAAATATTTCATCATTTTACTGGCGCTCGCTGCAATTGCCGGACTGGGTACTCATGCCGCCTGGAGTAGCAATGGTTTGCCACGTATCGACAATAAAACATTGGCCAGACTGGCACAGCAGCACCCGGTTGTCGTTTTGTTTCGCCATGCTGAACGTTGCGATCGTTCAACCAATCAATGCTTGTCAGATAAAACAGGTATTACGGTTAAAGGTACCCAGGATGCCCGTGAACTAGGCAACGCTTTTAGCGCTGACATCCCTGATTTCGATCTTTATTCCAGTAATACCGTCCGGACCATTCAGTCGGCGACCTGGTTTTCCGCGGGTAAAAAGCTGACGGTAGATAAACGACTTCTTCAGTGCGGTAATGAGATTTATAGTGCAATTAAGGACTTACAAAGCAAAGCGCCTGATAAAAATATCGTTATTTTCACCCATAATCATTACCTGACATATATTGCTAAAAATAAGCGTGATGCGATATTTAAACCTGATTATCTGGATGGTTTAGTCATGCATGTGGAAAAAGGCAAAGTTTATCTGGATGGGGAATTCGTTAACCACTAAATTTTCAATCTGACAGCCAGTGATGGCTGTCATCATTGTTAAAGAAGACCTTTCAAACGTAACGTTTTTCGGGTGGCAACATTTAAATCATAATGCACCAGATCTTCAGTTTTTACCCACGCGTAGTCCTGAAACTCTTCGTTTATTTTCACTTCTCGGTTGGCAGAAACGCAGTCAAAAATCAGGTAAATCATATAAATCTCTTCCTTGCGACCATCTGCATATGTCTTGGTGCGAATATCATCGCTGAAGGTCCACGGCGTGATTTCTGTCAAAAGCAGCTGTTCTCCCAGTTCTTCGCGAATTTCGCGGCGTAGTGCCTCTTCAATTCGTTCGCCAGACTCCACGCCGCCACCCGAAAGCGCCCATTGACCGGGGAAAACGCCGCGATCGTCGGCCATTTTGCACAGCAAATAAGCACCATCATTTTGAATCAAAGGGCATACAATAGTCCGTTGTCGCACAGGGGTATTCCTTATAAATAAAAAGAAACCATGAGAATACGGTAACTCAGAAATATGTGAAAGTGACAGTAATCTCTTTTGCAATGATAACTGCACTTATTATTATTTTTGTGTGTATCGGTAAAGTGTGTTTATTTTTTCGGCGTTTAATTATTTAAGAAGTATTTAGTTACAATAAGTGACTAGATCCCTTTTTTCGCTCATTGAATCCTCTGTGCCAGGCAGTACAATCCCGCAGCTTTGGGAATTTTGATTAATTGCTTGTGGGAAAGGGGATAATGAAAAAAATTGCGCTAGCAGGTCTGGCCGGAATGCTGTTGGTTTCTGCATCGGTCAATGCAATGAGCATCAGCGGCCAGGCGGGTAAAGAATACACCAATATTGGTGTCGGTTTTGGGACTGAATCGACGGGCTTGGCTTTAAGCGGTAACTGGACACATAACGACGACGACGGTGACGTCGCGGGCGTGGGGCTGGGGTTGAATCTGCCTCTCGGGCCGTTAATGGCGACCGTTGGCGGAAAAGGCGTGTACACCAACCCGAATTACGGCGATGAAGGTTATGCCGCAGCGGTAGGAGGTGGCTTGCAGTGGAAAATTGGCAACAGCTTCCGTTTGTTTGGCGAGTATTACTACTCTCCGGATTCGCTCTCCAGCGGTATTCAAAGTTATGAGGAAGCGAATGCTGGCGCGCGTTACACCATTATGCGTCCAGTCAGTATTGAGGCGGGTTATCGCTACCTGAATCTGTCGGGTAAAGACGGTAACCGCGACAACGCCGTGGCTGACGGCCCGTATGTTGGGGTTAACGCCAGTTTCTGATCCCTTCCGGCGCGGCATTCAGTTTCTTACTACGCCTTATCTCCCTTTGCGTTATAGTGATTCGATAACAAAAGCAGGAGATAACCATGTTAAAAGTGGAAATGCTATCCACCGGGGATGAAGTGTTATACGGGCAAATCGTTGACACTAACGCTGCCTGGCTGGCCGATTTTTTCTTTCATCAGGGGCTGCCATTATCTCGCCGCAATACGGTGGGGGATAACCTTGATGACTTAGTCACCATTCTTCGCGAACGTAGTCAGCACGCCGATGTGCTGATCGTTAACGGCGGGCTGGGACCGACCAGCGATGATTTAAGCGCACTCGCCGCTGCGACAGCAAAAGGTGAAGGCCTGGTGCTGCATGAAGCCTGGCTCAAAGAGATGGAACGCTATTTCCACGAACGTGGACGAGTAATGGCACCGAGCAACCGTAAACAAGCGGAGCTGCCTGCCAGTGCTGAATTTATCAATAACCCGGTAGGCACCGCCTGTGGTTTTGCCGTGCAGCTTAATCGTTGCCTGATGTTCTTTACTCCCGGCGTACCGTCAGAATTTAAGGTGATGGTCGAGCACGAAATCCTGCCGCGCCTGCGCGAGCGTTTTTCTTTACCACAGCCGCCGGTTTGTCTGCGTTTAACTACCTTTGGTCGTTCGGAAAGCGATCTGGCACAAAGCCTGGACACTCTACAACTGCCGCCGGGCGTAACAATGGGCTATCGCTCCTCAATGCCGATCATCGAACTGAAACTCACCGGACCGGCAAGCGAGCAACAGGCGATGGAAAAACTGTGGCTGGACGTTAAACGTGTTGCCGGACAGAGCGTGATTTTCGAAGGCACCGAAGGACTGCTCGCGCAGATCAGTCGCGAATTGCAAAACCGCCAGTTCAGCCTGACGTTGAGCGAGCAATTCACCGGTGGTTTATTGGCTTTGCAACTTTCTCGCGCAGGTGCTCCATTGCTGGCGTGTGAAGTGATTCCTTCACAGGAAGAAACCCTGGCGCAAACTGCGCACTGGATTACAGAACGGCGGGCCAACCATTTTGCCGGGCTGGCACTGGCTGTTTCGGGTTTCGAGAACGAGCATCTCAACTTTGCGCTAGCCACGCCAGACGGCACTTTCGCTCTGCGTGTGCGTTTCAGCACTACACGCTACAGCCTGGCTATCCGTCAGGAAGTGTGCGCAATGATGGCACTGAATATGCTACGCCGTTGGTTAAACGGCCAGGACATCGCTAGTGAGCATGGCTGGATTGAGGTTGTTGAGTCCATGACTTTATCCGTCTGATTTCGTCACTCTGTGCCGGTTTACTGCACCGGCACATTCCCCCTCCGGCAAAATTTGTCCAACCCTCCCTACGGTGAGCGTGGTGTTGGGGCCAGTGTGGCACGGGCTGCGCGCTGGGGACGCATTGAGAATTACATGGCGCAAGTCAACGATTCGCTTTGTCTGTTAGTGCAGGTGGAAAGTAAAACGGCACTGGATAACCTGGACGAGATCCTCGACGTCGAAGGGATTGATGGCGTGTTTATTGGACCAGCGGATCTTTCTGCGTCGTTGGGCTACCCGGATAACGCCGGGCACCCGGAAGTGCAGCGAATTATTGAAACCAGCATTCGGCGGATCCGTGCTGCGGGTAAAGCGGCTGGTTTTCTGGCTGTGGCTCCTGATATGGCGCAGCAATGCCTGGCGTGGGGAGCGAACTTTGTCGCTGTTGGCGTTGACACGATGCTCTACAGCGATGCCCTGGATCAACGACTGGCGATGTTTAAATCAGGCAAAAATGGGCCACGCATAAAAGGTAGTTATTGATATCAAAGGC
The DNA here is from genome assembly GCF_053555815.1 of Shigella sp. SIG6. Taxonomy (NCBI): domain Bacteria; kingdom Pseudomonadati; phylum Pseudomonadota; class Gammaproteobacteria; order Enterobacterales; family Enterobacteriaceae; genus Shigella; species Shigella sp. SIG6. The sequence continues at coordinate 38,889 of NZ_JBQZXC010000008.1, forward strand.
CCATGGGGAGCGGCTGTGGGCCTGTGCTAATTAGTGGTTATTCGCTGCCAGATCGGCTTCGCTTAGCTGGGTGGCCGCGAGCACCTGGTCACGATCAATGCCCTGTTCCAGCATGCGCAAAGCAATTTTAATGGCTTGTTCATGCATACCTTCCTGCAAACCTTCTAATTTACCTTGCTGCAAACCTACTAATTTACCTTCTTGCCAGCCAATTTGATGTCCTTCCTGCCGTAGCCGTTCAGCAATAGTCATCAATCTCTCCCTCTCCTTTTAATAACAGTTCGGAATATCAGCATCAGTGAGTTGGGTTGCCGCCAGCACAATCTCACGTTCAAAGCCCTGCTCCAGCATGCGCAAGGCAATTTTAATGGCTTGTTCATGCATACCTTCCTGCCAGCCAATTTGATGCCCTTCCTGCCGTAGCCGTTCAGCAATAGTCATTAATCTCTCCTTTTGTAGTGGTGAACGTTCGGCAATCTCCTGAATAAAACGGGTGAAACGGGAGGTATCGCCGCATTGCAGCAGATAATTAAACAGTGTTTGTAGCTGGCTGTCATTAGTGAAGCCTCTAACCAAAAGCGTGGTGATCCTGTCGACCATGCCGATTAAATCGTGGTCGCGAATATGCTTTTGAATCAGTTCCAGCAGAGCTATACGCCGATGTTGCATGATCTCATCGTCAGGTACGATGGTGATATCCACCAACGGAAAAGCTTCGGTGTACAACTGCCGGGCAAGTTGCGGATCGTCAAACTCATCCAGCCAGTTAAGTGAGTACGGGTAGGGCGATGTTTCGCCATGATAAAACAGCAATGGCACCACCAGCGGAACTCTGTCATAGCCTTTATCTAGGTGACGCTGCATGGCGGCAGTGGCATAGCGCATTGGCCGAAAAGCCATATTCTTTTCTGCAGAGCTTTGATGTTCAATCACGCAGTAGATATAGCCGTCACCGTCGCTGGTTTCCACGGACCACAAAACATCCGAGTAGTAAGCGCGTAAACTTTTTTCAATAAAACTAGTGGGTTCCAGGCGTAAGGTTTGCAGGTTGCAAAGCTTGCGCAGTGGTTCTGGTAAATGTATTTCGAGAAAATCCCGTGCGGTTTCGGGTGTGAATATAAAGGTTTTAAATACCGCATCATGCGGGGAGGAGGTTGTTGATTCGGTCATGGTTGTCCGTCACCTGATATTTATGATGACGCGACATTACGGTTATCCCAGGCCTTTGACATCTGCCAGTTTCAGCCTTTGCGAGACGTTTTTAGAGGAATTTTCACTGCGTTGCAACGCATACATTGGGCACGGAATCGTGTACGCAAAAATGCCCGGTAACCACATGCTTACCGGGCATCAGAAGGGAGTTTAAGCCAGCGCCTGGGCCAGTAGCGTAATCGGATATTCGCAGCGAAGACTTGTGGACATCTCAATCTGCCATTTACAGGTTTCGCAGTCGGTGACCACCAGATCTGCGCCGCTTTCTTCTATCTGGCGGAACAGTGGTGCGCCGATGGCTTGTGAGGTGGGGTAGTTCTCTTTTTTGAAACCGTAAGTACCCGCAATACCGCAGCACTGGGAATCCAGCACCGTTAACTCAAGCCCCGGGATGTTACGCAACAGCTCCAGGGTGTAGAGCGTCCAGCCCATTTTTTCCATATGGCACGGAGTGTGATAAACCACTTTCAGCGGCAGCGGTTTCAGCGGTAACGTTTTGCCTTCGTCCAGCTTGCGCCACAGCCAGCGGGTTGCCAGTTCGATATGATCGCGCAAGCCTTTGTTGTCGACATTCAGCACTTCCGGGTATTCGTCGCGCAGGGCAAATGTACAGGTTGAGGAGGTGGCAATCACCGGAATGCCTTTTACTCCCACAGCTTCGCGGATCGACTCTACATTCGTAATTGCCTGTTTGCGTGCTTTATCGGTAAAGCCGTTGGCGATTAGCGGTACGCCGCAGCATTTTTCTTTGCTGAGCAGTTGTACACCGGTACCCATTGCGTTGAGCACTTTAATTAAATCTTTACCTAACTGCGGATGGTTGTAGTTAACGAAGCAGCCGTGAAAGAAAGCGACCTGGTCTTTATATTGTGCTTGCTGAGCCGCTATGCTGCGATACCAGCGACGGAACGTGCCGAAGGAGTATTTCGGTAGCGTGCGACGATGATCGATTTTTAACGCCGCATCAAGCAGCTGCCGCACCGGTTTCAGCGAGGTAGCGGTGTTGACGATTGGTGCGAACGGCGTGGAAACGCTACCCATCAGGTCGGTATGACTCAACACAAAATTACGCAGCGACGGGCGCGTGGTGTCATATTTCGCCCGCGCGCGCTGGATAATATCGCCAATCTTCACATCGGACGGGCAGGCGACTTCACAACGTTTGCAGTTGATGCAATATTTCAGCGCCTCGTCATACAGTGCGCCATCTTTCAAACGCAGACGCTCGCCATCCGGCCCGGCTTGTTTTGGCCCTGGATAACCGGGATTCACCCGGCTCACCGGGCAGGCGGTGGTGCAGACGGTGCACTTAATGCAGTTTTCGAAGCTGGTGTCGTTCATTGTTGGCCTCCTGCGCGTTGGGCAATCTGTTGAGCGGCATGTAAAGCACTGACGGCACAAACACCGCCGCCGCATCCCTGGGCGATGGGATCAAATCCGCCCAGCACCGAACCGATGGCAAACAGGTTCTCAATGGTTTGCCCTGCCTGCGACGGGCGTAGCGTCTCATCAGTGGTTACACCGAACTGCTGCCACGGTTGCGGCGCAAAAAAATCGCCCTTATACCATTCACCCCGCGTGGCGGTTTGTAGCACATCAAGGCCGAGAATCGGCTCGCGAATGCCGTTACGTTCCGCTACCAGTCCGCCACTAAAGAAACTGCCGCTGGCGAGAACCGCGAAACGTGGACGTAGCGGAATATCGGCGTGATTGCGGGTCCAGATTTCATTCACTACGCCATTTTTACAGGTCACTTTTTTCACTTCATCGCCCGGCATCCACACGCCACCCTGGCGCACAAACTGGCGCTGTAACTGGTTTTGCAGACGAATGCCCAGCACGGAAGGCGGCAGCGTTGGCAAAAGCATCAGTGAACAAGGTAGTTTTTCATTCAACCAACGCCACAGTTTGTCATCGGCCAGGCCGAAGCAGGCGGGCATCAGGATCATTTCGCAGGTATTGGCGACAGGAATAAGCGCATCAAGTAACAGCGGCCAGTTTTCTTCATTATCAAGGAAACGGGCGATATTCACCGCGCGAAATTCGGTGGCGTTATTGCGCAGGACATCCAGTTCCGGCAGCTCTATTTCTGCGGTTTCAACCGAAAGATCCAGTTCGCGCAACGAAGCCGCCGCAAGATGCGCCTGGAAATCCATCAGCCCGCTTATCCCCACTACACATATCTTCTTCGCGGGTAGCGGCCAGACGGGAACTTCTGGCGAACTTAACCAGGTTGCACGCAAAGTGCCGAGCGGCGTAATCCGCTGGTGAGCCAGTTCTACGCTGCCCTGCAATTGCGCACCGCTTTCAGCGATTAATGCCTGCGCCTGGCAAGCGAGATCGAGCACGCGTTGTGGCCCGAGAAGAGAGTAAGGATGTGCAGGTGCCTGCTGACGCAAAGATTCCAGTCCACTGTGAATGTCTGCCACGGGTTGACCATCTGGCAGATGGCTCAGCAAATCCAGCGAACCGGATGAGAAATGCAACGCGCTTTGACCACGCGTGACAATGGCACAGCGCAGGCCGTGTTTTTGCAGTTGCAGGCCACAGAGTAATCCGGCGAGGCCGCCGCCCATAATGACAGTATCAAAGCGCATCTTTCTGCTCCTTCTCCAGACCACACAGTCCCTGATAAACCCAGCGGGTAAATTCGCTTTCGCGCAGTGCGTCTCCCCAGGCGATGGGTTGCACGCCTTTCCAGCGTTCGTTAAGGAAGGTGGAAAGTTGCTCGATAGATTGCGCGGACGTCGTGACGTTAAACCGTTGCAGCAGTCCGGCAGCGCGGCAGGCGCAGAGTTCGCCCTGGCAGGTGCCCATCCCCACACGGGTACGACGGCGTAAATCCAGCAGGCTATTAACGTTTAAATTTTCTACCGCGTACTGCACTTCACCCGCAGTTACCGCTTCGCACTCACATACCAGGCTACGGTGCAGACGGCCTTCGCTCAGCCAGGCAGGCGTGCGATCGCCATGACGATAAACCGCAGAACCGCGCAGCGGGGCAGGCAGGGAGATGACTTTACGCAAGGTAACTTCAGCGGGTTCTTGTGAACCAGGCAGTGCCAGATCGGCAGTCGTACAGGGGCGCGTGTTGCCCAGTTTGCGGCATACCGCGTCGGTAGCCCATTCAGCCATCAGCCGATAGGTCATCAGTTTGCCACCGGTGATGGTGATAAATCCGTCCAGACCATCGCGTTCAGCATGGTCGAGCAGCACGATGCCACGGCTGACGTTACGTCCGCTCGGGTCGTCATCGCTGGCAACCAGCGGGCGCACGCCAGAATAGGCCCGCAAAATGCGCGTTTTCGCCATCACGGGGGCCAGTTTTTCCCCTTCACGCAGCAGAATATCAACCTCTTCTGCCGTCACTCGATTATCGTCAATCTCGTTGTAATCAATACGTAAAGAGGTGGTACCAATCAGCGAAATGGTATCGCCAGGCACCAGAATATCGGCGTCGGAAGGTTTACGGCAGCGGTTGATCACATGCTGGTTAATGCGGTGATCCATGATCAGCAGCGATCCTTTCGCCGGGAACATGCGAATGCGCAGATCGGCATATTCGGCAATGTGTTGCCCCCAGATCCCAGCGGCATTAACCACGACAGGTGCATGAAGGGCCTGAGTTTCGCCGGTGAGATGGTTACGTACACGAACACCGCACACCGTCGCGCCTTCACGAATCAGCCCCGTGACTTCATGAGCGGTAAGGATAACGGCACCGTGTTCTTTGGCATCCAGCATGTTTGCTGCGGTCAGACGAAATGGATCAACGGTGCCATCCGGAACTTTCACCGCGCCAATCAGTGCCGGGTTAACGGCAGGTTCGATAATGCGCGCTTGCTGCGGGTCTATAGCTTCTGCGCTGATCCCTGCTTCTTCGCAGGCGCGAATAAAAGTGGCCTGGAATGAGAGGTCATCTTCCGGCAGGGTGATAAACAGGCCGTTGGTTGGTTCAACGCAGTGACGTGCAATGCGTTTCAGGATCTGGTTTTCACTAATGCATTCGCGGGCCGATTCCGCATCGGTTACTGCATAGCGCGCACCGCTGTGCAGCAGGCCGTGGTTACGCCCGGTGGCACCGGTTGCGATGTCGTGGCGCTCAACCAAAATCACGCGCAGCCCGCGCAGGGCACAGTCGCGGGCAATCCCGGCTCCCGTTGCGCCGCCGCCAATGATAATCACGTCACTTGATTGCGAGTCGCGAGTTTTCATTGTTATCCCTCTGAAGTTCGTTTTTTACCATTTAGCCATAGTAAAAACATGAATTGTTTGATTTCGCGCATATTCGCTCATAATTCGAAAGTGAAACGTGATTTCATGCGTCATTTTGAACATTCTGTAAATCTTATTTAATAATGTGTGCGGCAATTCACATTTAATTTATGAATGTTTTCTTAACATCGCGGCAACTCAAGAAACGGCAGGTTCTCTCACTGAATCAGGCTGTTAATCATAAATAAGACCACGGGCCACGGAGGCTATCAATGTTGAGTATTTTTAAACCAGCGCCACACAAAGCGCGCTTACCTGCCGCGGAGATCGATCCGACTTATCATCGATTGCGCTGGCAAATTTTCCTGGGGATATTCTTTGGCTATGCGGCTTACTATTTGGTTCGTAAGAACTTTGCGCTTGCTATGCCTTATCTGGTTGAGCAGGGATTCTCACGCGGTGATTTAGGTTTTGCCCTTTCGGGGATCTCGATTGCTTATGGATTTTCGAAATTCATCATGGGTTCGGTATCGGATCGCTCGAATCCGCGCGTTTTCCTGCCCGCAGGTTTGATTCTGGCGGCGGCAGTGATGTTGTTTATGGGCTTTGTGCCATGGGCGACGTCGAGCATTGCGGTGATGTTTGTACTGTTGTTCCTCTGCGGTTGGTTCCAGGGGATGGGGTGGCCGCCGTGTGGTCGTACTATGGTGCACTGGTGGTCGCAGAAAGAACGTGGCGGCATTGTGTCAGTGTGGAACTGTGCGCACAACGTCGGTGGTGGTATTCCGCCGCTGCTGTTCCTGCTGGGGATGGCCTGGTTCAATGACTGGCATGCGGCGCTCTATATGCCTGCTTTCTGCGCCATTCTGGTGGCATTATTCGCCTTTGCGATGATGCGCGATACCCCGCAATCCTGTGGCTTGCCGCCGATCGAAGAGTACAAAAATGATTATCCGGACGACTATAACGAAAAAGCGGAACAGGAGCTGACCGCGAAGCAAATCTTCATGCAGTACGTGCTGCCGAACAAACTGCTGTGGTACATCGCCATCGCCAACGTGTTCGTTTATCTGCTGCGTTACGGCATCCTCGACTGGTCACCGACTTATCTGAAAGAGGTTAAGCATTTCGCGCTGGATAAATCCTCCTGGGCCTACTTCTTCTATGAGTATGCGGGTATTCCGGGCACCCTGCTGTGCGGCTGGATGTCGGACAAAGTCTTCCGTGGTAACCGTGGGGCAACCGGCGTCTTCTTTATGACACTGGTGACCATCGCGACTATCGTTTACTGGATGAACCCGGCAGGTAACCCAACCGTCGATATGATTTGTATGATTGTTATCGGCTTCCTGATCTACGGTCCTGTGATGCTGATCGGTCTGCATGCGCTGGAACTGGCACCGAAAAAAGCGGCAGGTACGGCAGCGGGCTTTACCGGGCTGTTTGGTTACCTGGGCGGTTCGGTGGCGGCGAGCGCGATTGTTGGCTACACCGTGGACTTCTTCGGCTGGGATGGCGGCTTTATGGTAATGATTGGCGGCAGCATTCTGGCGGTTATCTTGTTGATTGTTGTGATGATTGGCGAAAAACGTCGCCATGAACAATTACTGCAAAAACGCAACGGAGGCTAATGGCATGAAATTGAAGCTGAAAAACCTTAGCATGGCGATCATGATGAGCACTATAGTCATGGGAAGCAGTGCAATGGCGGCGGACAGCAACGAAAAAATAGTCATCGCCCATCGCGGTGCCAGTGGATATTTGCCGGAGCATACGCTGCCAGCAAAAGCGATGGCGTATGCGCAGGGAGCGGATTATCTGGAACAGGATTTGGTGATGACCAAAGACGACCATCTGGTTGTTCTGCATGACCATTATCTCGATCGTGTTACTGATGTTGCCGATCGTTTCCCGGATCGGGCGCGTAAAGACGGTCGTTACTACGCGATAGATTTCACGCTGGATGAAATTAAGTCGCTGAAATTTACCGAAGGTTTCGATATTGAAAACGGTAAAAAAGTACAGACTTATCCGGGGCGTTTCCCAATGGGTAAGTCCGACTTCCGGGTGCACACCTTTGAAGAAGAGATTGAATTTGTTCAGGGGTTAAATCACTCTACCGGGAAAAATATCGGTATCTATCCAGAAATCAAAGCGCCGTGGTTCCATCATCAGGAAGGGAAGGATATTGCGGCAAAAACGCTGGAAGTGCTGAAGAAATATGGTTACACCGGTAAAGACGATAAAGTTTATTTGCAATGTTTTGATGCTGATGAGCTGAAGCGTATTAAGAATGAGCTGGAACCCAAAATGGGCATGGAGCTCAATCTGGTACAGCTGATTGCCTATACCGACTGGAATGAAACGCAGCAGAAACAGCCGGATGGAAGCTGGGTTAATTACAACTACGACTGGATGTTTAAGCCGGGTGCCATGAAACAGGTGGCGGAATATGCAGATGGTATTGGTCCGGATTACCATATGTTGATTGAGGAGACATCGCAGCCGGGTAATATCAAACTCACTGGCATGGTGCAAGATGCTCAGCAGAATAAACTGGTAGTGCATCCTTATACCGTGCGGTCAGATAAACTGCCTGAATACACTCCTGATGTGAATCAGTTATATGATGCTCTGTATAACAAAGCGGGTGTAAATGGGCTGTTTACTGATTTCCCTGATAAGGCAGTAAAATTTCTTAATAAAGAGTAATGTTACTGCAGGATGGCGTTCATGCGCCATCCTGTCTCATATCAAATTTTTCCAATCGCCACTAATTGTTCCATGCACATTTGTAGTAAAAACAGTGGACTGCCTTCTACCGGCTTTTCTTTAGTCAGCAACGAAATCTGTCGATAGAAGGTTGGTTCGTGAGGAACGGAACACAATTCACCTGCAATGCTTTTCAGCGTTAACTCTGGTTGTAAGGCGATGCCTAATCCCTGTCGAATAAAATTCATCGCTGTATCCGACTGATTAAATTCACATTTTATCTGCTGGGCGCACTATTAGTGGTAGTGGCTGGTGGAATCTATGCGCTGCAAATGAAGGGCAAAAGCGGTGTCACACCTGTAGCGGCAAAAGAAATTCATTAATACGACACGTTTCATTAAGATTTTCCTCAGGTAACCACCTATAGTCATTGTCGTTAATAAAAATGACCGGCGATAGGGTATGGCAGTTTCAGCAAAGTACGACGAATTTAATCACTGGTGGGCAACAGAGGGCGACTGGGTTGAAGAGCCTAACTATCGCCGTAATGGTATGAGCGGGGTGCAATGCGTCGAGCGCAACGGCAAAAAGCTGTATGTAAAGCGCATGACGCATCATCTGTTTCATTTAGTACGTTATCCGTTCGGCCGACCAACGATTGTCCGTGAGGTTGCGGTAATTAAAGAACTGGAACGGGCCGGTGTCATCGTGCCGAAGATCGTTTTTGGTGAAGCGGTGAAAATTGAGGGTGAATGGCGCGCGTTGCTGGTGACTGAAGATATGGCGGGGTTCATCAGCATTGCTGACTGGTATGCCCGACATGCAGTATCGCCTTATTCTGACGAAGTACGGCAAGCCATGTTGAAAGCAGTGGCACTGGCGTTTAAGAAAATGCATAGCGTTAATCGTCAGCATGGCTGTTGCTATGTTCGCCATATCTATGTGAAAACAGAAGGTAAGGCAGAAGCTGGTTTTCTTGATCTGGAGAAAAGTCGTCGCCGCTTGCGTCGTGATAAAGCGATTAATCATGACTTCCGCCAGCTGGAAAAATATCTGGAGCCGATCCCTAAAGCGGACTGGGAGCAGGTGAAAGCGTATTACTACGCCATGTAATCGTTGTAGGCCAGATAATACGCGTAAGCGTCGTATCTGGCGCTAGTACCCGATCACAACTCGATTTCAATATCGCCTTTTGCCCGGCAACAACAGGGCAAAATTTCCCCCGGCTGAATAAAGGCTAACGGTTCGGCAATCCAGTCCACCTGACCTGCGACCAGTCGGGTGCGACAGGAGCCGCAGTAACCTTCGCGGCACTGGTACTCAACCGCCACATTGTGGGATTCCAGCGCCGCCAGAAGGGAAGGGTGTTCATCCTGGCACAGCAGTTGTGTGCCAGTGATGCGCAGGGTAACGCGGGCCATCAGAGCTGGAAGTTACTCAAATCGTCGGTGTCCACTTCCGCGTCAATCTGCCCGACCAGATAAGAACTGACTTCCACTTCCTGCGGAGCAACCTGCACGTTATCAGACACCAGCCAGGTGTTGATCCACGGGATCGGGTTGGAGCGCGTCTGGAACGGCAGATCCAAACCGACTGCCTGCATGCGGATATTGGTGATGTATTCAACGTACTGGCAGAGAATATCTTTATTCAGACCAATCATCGAACCGTCACGGAACAGATAATCCGCCCAGTCTTTCTCTTGCTGTGCCGCCTGGACAAACAGGTCATAGCACTCCTGCTTACATTCTTCGGCAATTTCCGCCATCTCCGGATCATCCGCGCCGCTGCGCAGCAGATTCAGCATATGCTGAGTACCGGTCAGGTGCAGGGCTTCATCGCGGGCAATCAGGCGAATAATCTTGGCGTTACCTTCCATCAGTTCGCGTTCTGCAAAGGCAAAGGAACAAGCAAAGCTGACGTAGAAGCGGATCGCTTCCAGCGCGTTAACGCTCATCAGGCAGAGATACAGTTTTTTCTTCAGCTCGCGCAGGCTAACGGTTACGGTTTTACCGTTAACGGTGTGGGTGCCTTCGCCCAGAAGGTGCCAGTAGCTGGTCATTTCGATCAGTTCATCGTAATAGCTGGAGATCCCTTCCGCACGTTTCTGGATCTGCTCGTTGGTGACGATATCGTCAAACACAACAGACGGATCGTTAACGATATTACGAATGATATGAGTATAGGAACGGGAATGAATCGTTTCTGAGAACGCCCAGGTTTCGACCCAGGTTTCCAGTTCCGGAATAGAAATAAGCGGCAATAGCGCCACGTTCGGGCTACGACCCTGAATGGAATCCAGCAGCGTCTGATATTTCAGGTTGCTGATAAAGATGTGTTTTTCGTGCTCCGGCAGCGCCTGGTAATCTATACGGTCGCGGGAGACGTCAACTTCTTCCGGACGCCAGAAGAAAGAGAGCTGCTTTTCGATCAGCTTTTCGAAGATGTCATATTTTTGCTGATCGTAGCGAGCCACGTTGACCGGCTGACCAAAGAACATCGGTTCTTTGAGCTGATCATTTTTCGTCTGTGAAAAGGTGGTATATGCCATGAGTGTGTCCTGTTGGGAGTTTAATGCCGGATAAGGCATTTTACGCCGCATCCTGTGCCTGATGCGACGCTGGCGCGTCTTATCAGGCCTACAAATCCGAGCCGTAGGCCGGATAAGGCGTTCACGCTGCATCCGGCACCCGGAGCCTGATGCGACGCTGGCGCGTCTTATCAGGCCTACAAACCGAGCCGTAGGCCGGATAAGGCGTTTACGCCGCATCCGGCATCTCAATATCAGATCTTACATGCGCCGCTTTCGCAGCCATCGTCCTGGATTGACGGTACCAGATCGTCCTGCGCGTCTTCAGCGCCGTCACGGGTGTTCTGATAATACAGCGTTTTGACCCCGAATTTGTAGGCGGTGAGCAGGTCTTTCAGCAACTGCTGCATCGGCACTTTTCCTGACGGGAAACGTGACGGATCGTAGTTGGTGTTAGCAGAGATCGACTGATCGATAAATTTCTGCATGATACCTACCAGTTGCAGGTAGCCATCGTTACCCGGCATTTCCCACAGCAGCTCATAGGCGTCGTGCAGGTGCTCGTAGTCCGGCACCACCTGGCGCAAAATACCGTCTTTCGACGCTTTGATGCTGACGTAACCGCGCGGCGGTTCAATACCGTTAGTGGCGTTAGAGATCTGCGAAGAGGTCTCGGACGGCATCAGGGCAGAAAGCGTGGAGTTACGCAGGCCGTGCGTTTTGATTGATTCACGCAATGCTTCCCAGTCGTAATGCAGCGGCTCATTAGCGATGGCATCCAGATCTTTCTTATAGGTATCGATCGGCAGGATCCCTTTCGCGTAAGTGGTTTCGTTAAACCACGGGCACGCGCCTTGCTCTTTAGCCAGCTCATTAGACGCTTTCAGCAGGTAATACTGAATCGCTTCGAAGGTTTTATGCGTCAGGTTGTTGGCGCTGCCGTCGGAGTAGCGTTTACCGTGCTTCGCCAGATAGTAAGCGAAGTTAATCACACCAATACCCAGCGTACGACGCCCCATCGCTCCACGTTTGGCGGCCGGGATCGGGTAATCCTGATAATCCAGTAGCGCGTCAAGTGCACGAACCGCCAGAATCGCCAGCTCTTCCAGTTCATCCAGGCTATTAATTGCGCCCAGGTTGAAAGCAGACAGCGTACACAGCGCGATTTCACCGTTCTCGTCGTTGACGTCGTTCAGCGGTTTGGTCGGCAGGGCAATTTCCAGGCACAGGTTAGACTGGCGAACTGGCGCGATGGTCGGATCAAACGGACTATGGGTATTACAGTGGTCAACGTTCTGAATATAGATACGACCGGTAGACGCACGTTCCTGCATCATCAGCGAGAACAGCTCAACGGCTTTCACACGCTGCTTGCGGATGCTGTCGTCTTTCTCATATTTGGTATACAGGCGTTCAAACTCTTCCTGATCGGCGAAGAACGCGTCGTACAGCCCCGGTACGTCGGACGGGCTGAACAGGGTGATATCTTCACCTTTCAGCAGGCGGGTATACATCAGTTTGTTGATTTGTACCCCGTAGTCCATATGACGCACGCGGTTGCCTTCAACCCCACGGTTGTTTTTCAACACCAGCAGGCTTTCCACTTCCAGATGCCACATCGGGTAGAACAGCGTTGCCGCACCGCCGCGCACACCGCCCTGAGAGCAGGATTTCACCGCTGTCTGGAAATGTTTGTAGAACGGGATACAGCCGGTATGGAACGCTTCGCCACCGCGAATCGGGCTGCCCAGCGCACGAATACGTCCGGCGTTGATGCCGATCCCGGCACGCTGGGAAACATATTTCACAATCGCGCTGGAGGTGGCGTTGATGGAATCCAGGCTGTCACCGCACTCGATCAGTACGCAGGAGCTGAACTGACGAGTCGGGGTACGCACGCCGGACATGATTGGCGTCGGCAGCGAAATTTTAAATGTGGAAACCGCGTCGTAAAAACGCTTCACGTATTGCAGGCGCGTTTCACGCGGGTAGTTCGAGAACAGGCACGCGGCAACAAGAATATAAAGGAACTGGGCGCTTTCGTAGATTTCGCCGGTCACGCGGTTCTGTACCAGATATTTGCCTTCCAGCTGCTTAACGGCAGCATAAGAGAAGGTCATATCACGGTCGTGATCGATAAACGTGTCCATCTGCTTGAACTCTTCTTCCGTGTAGTCTTCCAGCAGATGATTATCGTATTTGCCCATCTCGACCATTTTCACCACGTGGTCGTACAGCGCAGGCGGCTCAAACTGGCCGTAGGCTTTTTTACGCAGGTGGAAGATCGCCAGGCGCGCGGCGAGATACTGATAATCCGGCGCATCACGGGAGATCAGGTCTGCGGCAGCCTTGATAATAGTTTCGTGGATGTCAGAGGTCTTGATACCGTCATAAAACTGAATGTGGGAGCGCAGCTCGACCTGGGAAATCGAAACGTTATGCAGTCCTTCTGCCGCCCAATCCAGAACGCGATGGATTTTGTCGAGATTGATGCGCTCTGTGCTACCGTCGCGCTTTGTCACCAGCAGATTCTGATTCATGTATGTCGTACCTGTTTTTGGAATTCTTTCCGCAATAGTTTCATGCAGACTACCTGTAGTAAGGGAAGCTGCTTAGAACACTATATATAGGGGGTATGTTTGGGATTCACTGCAAGATAGTGTGAAAATGACCCTCTTGCAAGTGCATAACTTTGTGGATAACTCAGGAAGGAAAAAGTGGCTTTCGCGCACCTTAGGTCAGACAAGGTGTCCGGGAAAGTCAATGGGAAGAGAAAAATTTGTTAAAAATAACTGTTCGGCGATTTCTTGAACGGCAGAATAGGTTGGATAAATTGATATAGATGGTTTATTAATCTTTTTGCTAATGATTGCAAAAATTGATCTAAGCACGAGTCATCACATAATCTGATGTATCAGTTGTGGTCAATATATAAGCGAATGTAAGCGATTGTTGATGTCGAAATGGTTGTTTTCTATTCGGTTATTGTTAAATGCGAAGCCATTTTGTTAATTTACCTTATATTATAAGAAAATTATTCATTACTTTAATTTAGTTTAAATATAACTGGTATCCCTTAAGGTTATTAACTTGAATTATGACGCACTGATATTATTCATCAAATAATAACAAAATAGCCATTGCATCGGGTTGGACAATTTACAAAAGAAAGATAACCCATATTGTATAATGCGTTTAAATATGCCGTCTTATATAAAATGATGGTCAGATTAATATGCGGATTATCTTTCTACGCAAGGAGTATTTATCTCTACTCCCGTCAATGATTGCATCTCTTTTCTCTGCTAACGGTGTCGCGGCGGCCATTGATTTATGCCAGGGATATGATATCAAAGCGAGTTGTCACGCCAGCAGGCAAAGCCTTTCAGGCATTA